>VAZU01000102.1 GCA_005884745.1 Alphaproteobacteria bacterium | reverse complement strand
TGCCTTGACCTGCAGCAGCAGCGGGGTGAGATCGGTGGTGCCGTGATCGAACGTGATGGCCTGCAGCTCGATGCCGAGCTTGCGCTCCTTGCTCTGCTGCTCGGTCTCGGTGAGAAGCCCGATGCCGTAGTCCGTCGTCTCGGCGAGCAGCGATACCTTCTTGAAGTTCCGGGCCTTGATGAAATCGAGCCAGGCCGCGGTCCGGACCGGATCGATCACGTGGGTGCGGAACGCCACGTCGTAATGCTTGGCGGTGATGTCGGCGGCGGAAGTCTGCGTGCCGAGGGTGGGGACGCCGAGCTCCTTGGCGACTTCGTTGGCGGCGAGATTGACCGAGCTGTGAAAGAAGCCGGTGACGGCAGCGGCGCGCTCCTCGCTCACCAGGCGCCGGTACGCGGCGACCCCGCCTTCGGTGCGCCCTTGCGAATCCTGAACGGAAAGCGCGACTTTCCTGCCGTCGATCACGCCGCCCATCGGGCCGTTGATATGGTCGACCGCGAGCTCGGCGCCGCGGCGGATGAGTTGGCCGGCGGTCGGATCGCCGGGCGGCGAGAGCGGGATGACGAGGCCGATGACGACCGGCGGATCCGCGGCTTTGAGCGCTCCGAAGGGGAGGGCGGCGGCGAGGAGCAGGACCAAAAGTGCGGCCAGGCGCAGGATGGTGTTCATCGGGTCCTCCGTCGACGTGCCGCTGGCGCGCGGCTGAAAGGGAACTCTAGCAGGGGACTGCCTGCATTTCATCCGGCCGCCGGCACCCTGCGGGCCCGCACGCGCTGCCGATTTCGCGGGCTGGCATTGGCTGCTAGTCTGCCGATCGCGGGCAAGACAACGGCACCGCACCCAATTCATGAGTCGAGCCATGCACCGGCAGTCCAACCGGGACCGTATCGCGAGCGGCGGCAAGGCGATCTACGGCGCGCCGCTCGGCATCTTGATGCTCGAGGCGCGGTTCCCGCGCATCCCCGGCGACATGGGTCATGCGCAGACTTGGCCGTTTCCGGTGCTCTACAAGGTGATCAAGGGCGCCTCGCCGCAGCGCGTGGTGAAGGAGCGCGCGAGCGGGCTGCTCGACGCCTTCCTCGACGGGGCGCGCGAGCTGGTCGATCTCGGCGCGGAAGCCATCACCACCAATTGCGGGTTCCTGTCGATCTATCAGGTCGAGATCGCCCGCCACGTCCGGGTGCCGGTCGCGACCTCGAGCCTGCTGCAGGCGTCCTTCATCGAGAGTTTGCTCCCGCCGGGCCGGCGCGTGGGGATTCTCACCGTCAGTGCCGAGACGCTCTCGGCCGAGCACCTGCGCAGCGCCGGGGTGGCGCCCGGCACGCCCGTGGTCGGGACCGACGAGGGAACGGAGTTCACCCGCGCCATTCTCGGCAACGAGCCGCAGCTCGATGTCGCGGCGGCCGAGCGCGATATCCTCGAGGCCGGCGAGACGCTGCTCGAGCGAAACCCCGAGGTCGGCGCGGTGCTGCTCGAGTGCACCAATATGGCGCCCTACGCCAGGGCGCTGCGCGAGCACCTGGGATTGCCGGTCTACGACGTCTACAGCTTCATCACCTGGTTCCAGGCCGGCCTGCGCCCGCGCGACTTCGGCTATCCGGCAAGCGCGGGGCGGGACGAATAGCGTGAAGCGAGCTGGGCTCTTTGCATGCCGCGGCTTGCTTGACACAATGGCGGCGCCTGCCCACGCTCCGCTTGCCGCCGCGTCTTCTGGAAAGGCCTCCCGCATGCCGGCGCTTCCCCGCATCGCCGAATTTGCCGACGAGCTCGTTGCCATCCGGCGCGACCTTCACGCCCATCCCGAGATCGGCTTCGAGGAGGTCCGCACCTCCGGCATCGTGGCCGAAAAGCTCGCGTCCTGGGGCGTCGAGGTTTTTCGCGGCATCGGCAAGACCGGGGTCGTGGGCGTGCTCCGAGGACGCGACGCGGGTCGACGCCGCGTCGGGCTCCGAGCCGACATGGACGCGCTGCCGATGGACGAGCAGACCAACCTGCCGTACCGGTCCAAGCACCCGGGTCGCTTCCACGGCTGCGGTCACGACGGGCACACCACGATGCTGCTCGGGGCGGCGCGCTATCTCGCCGAGACCCGCAAGTTCGACGGCACCGTCGTGTTCATCTTCCAGCCGGCCGAGGAGGGGCTGGGCGGTGCCCGCGCCATGCTGGCCGACGGGCTGTTCGAGCGCTTCCCGTGCGATGAGATCTATGCGCTCCACAATTCCCCCGAAGGCCCGCAGGGCCAGGTCTCGGTGCACAGCGGGCCGATGATGGCGGGCGCGGATTTCTTCGACATCCGCATCACCGGCCGCGGCGCCCACGGCGCCCATCCGCACCAGGCCATCGATCCCACCGTCGTGGCGATCACGCTCGCCCAGGCCATGCAGACGATCGTGAGCCGCAATACCGATCCGCGATACCCGACGGTCGTGTCCATCACCCAGATCCATGCCGGCTCGGCCTACAACGTCATCCCCGAGAGCGCGCATCTCGCCGGCACATTACGCACCTTCCGCGACGAGGTGCGCGAGCTCGTCCGCGCCCGCATCCGCGCGCTCGCGTCCGGCATTGCCGCGAGCTTTGCGGCGACGATCGACGTCGACATCCGCGACATTTTCACCGTGCTGGAGAACCACGAGGCGCAGACCCGCGCGGCCGCCGAAGCCGCGCGCGAGATCGTCGGCGACGCGCGGATCGAGGCCGAGCCGCGGCCGAAAATGGCCAGCGAGGATTTCGCCGACATGCTGCGCGCCGTGCCGGGCGCCTATTTCTGGCTCGGGCAAACGCCGGGTCCGGCGGTGCACAATCCCGGCTATGTTTTCGACGACGGCATCCTGCCGATCGGGGCGTCATTATTGGCGCGCATCGCCGAGCGGCAGCTCGCCGGCGGCAAGCTCTGAGGAACGCCACAAGATCGAAAGATGGGGAGAATGGTCATGACGATACGACGTGCCCTCGTTCGCGCGGCGCTGGCTGCCGCGCTCTGTGCGGCCGCGGCGCTGCCCGGTACGCGGCAAGCGGCCGCCGAGACCCTGATGCGCGTGGTCATGCACTCCGACCTCAAGATCCTCGATCCGATCTGGACCACCGCCTACATCAGCCGCAATCACGGCTACATGATCTACGACACCCTGCTGGCGATGAACGCGCAGCAGGAGCCGCAGCCGCAGATGGCGGAGAAATGGGAGGTGAGCGCCGACAAACTCACCTATACGTTCACGCTGCGCGACGGGCTGAAATGGCACGACGGCGCCCCGGTCACCTCGGACGATTGCATCGCCTCGATAAAACGCTGGGCGGCGCGCGATTCCATGGGCCAGAAGCTGATGGCCTCGGTCGCGTCGTTCCAGGCCGTCGATCCGAAGACCTTCAAGCTGATCCTGAAGGAGCCCTACGGGCTGGTGCTGCTCGGCCTCGCCAAGCCCAGCTCGAACGTGCCGTTCATGATGCCGAAACGCGTGGCGGAGACCCCGCCGTCCGAGCAGATTTCCGACTACACCGGCTCCGGCCCGTTCATCTTCAAGAAGGACGAATGGAAGCCCGGCGAGAAGGTAGTGTACGTGAAAAATCCGGACTACAAGCCGCGGGCCGAGAAGCCGAGCTGGGCGTCGGGCGGCAAGGTGGTCAACGTAGACCGGGTGGAATGGCTGGCGATCTCCGATGCCCAGACCGCGGTGAACGCGTTGATCGCCGGCGAGATCGACATGATCGAGGACCCCTCGCTGGACCTGCTGCCGGTGCTGCGATCCGATCGCAATATCGATCTCTTCGACTACAACACGCTCGGCTTCCAGTACGTGTTCCGCTTCAATTCCACGCAGGCGCCTTTCGACAAGCCGAAGATCCGGCAGGCGGCGTTCGCGGCGTTCAATCAGCAGGATTTCCTGCAGGCCGTGATCGGCGATCCGGAATTTTACACAATCTGCCCGGCGTTGTTCGTCTGCGGCACCACGTTCGCGAGCGACAAGGGCACCGCGCCGTATTTCCATTCCGATTTCGCCCTGTCGAAGAAGCTGCTCGCTGAGGCCGGCTACGACGGCATGCCGGTGCTGCTGATGCACTCGACCGATCTTCAGGCGCTCACCAATCTGGCACCCGTGGCAAAGTCGCTGCTCGAGCGCGGCGGCTTCAAGGTCAACATGGTGGACATGGACTGGCAGTCGGTCGTGGCGCGGCGCGCCAAGAAGGTGCCGGTGAGCGAGGGCGGCTGGAATGCCTTCCTGACCGCCTGGGCGGCGGCCGACATCCTCAACCCGGTCGCGGCGGCGTTCCTCGCGGCCAATTGCGACGCCGCGGCCCCGGGCTGGCCGTGCGACGCGGAAATGGAAAGACTGCGCGACGCCTTCGGCCACGAAACCGATCTCGCCAAGCAGAAGGAGATCGCCGAACAGGTGCAACTGCGCGCCATCGAGATCGGAACCCACGTTTGGGTCGGCCAGTACCACAAGCCCTTGGCCTATCGTAAGGATAAGGTCGGCGGGTGGGTCGCATCGCCGGCACCGCTGTTCTGGGGCGTGGCCAAACATTAGAACTCCGCGGTACCGCGAGGAGGTGCGACCAAGTGTTCACCTTCATCGCCCATCGACTGCTCTCCGCCGTGCCGGTGCTGGCGACGGTCGCGGTCGTCGTGTTCCTGATGCTTCGCCTCACCCCCGGCGATCCTGCCGCCGTCATCGCCGGGGATACCGCCACGGCCGAGCAGGTCGCCGAGATCCGCGGCAAGCTTGGGCTCGATCAGCCGATCCTGCAGCAATTCTTCATCTGGGCCGGGCGCGGCCTGAAGGGCGATTTCGGCGAGAGCTTCTTCTTCAAGAAGCCGGTATCCGAGCTGATCACCCAGCGCATCGAGCCGACGCTCTCGCTCGCGATCGTCACCATCCTCCTCGCGGTGCTGATCGCGGTGCCGCTCGGCGTGCTCGCCGCCCAGCGCGCCGGCAGCCTGCTCGACCGCTGCCTGATGGGTTTTTCCGTGCTCGGCTTCTCGGTCCCGGTGTTCGTCATCGGCTATCTGCTGATCTACATCTTCGCGGTCAAGCTCAATTGGCTGCCGGTGCAGGGCTATCGGCGCATCGGCGAAAATGTCGCCGATTGGGCCGTCCACCTCGTGCTGCCGAGCCTGACGCTCGCCGTGATCTATGTCGCGCTGATCGCCCGCATGACCCGCGCCAGCGTCATCGAGGTGCTCACCGAAGATTACATCCGGACCGCGCGCGCCAAGGGATTGACCCAGCGCGTCATACTGCTCCGGCACGCGCTCCGGAACGCCGCGATTCCCATCGTCACCGTCATCGGGCTCGGCGTCACCGAGAGCGTCTACAATATTCCCGGTCTCGGGCGGCTCACGGTCGACGCGGTGCTGGCCCACGATTATCCGGTGATCCAGGCCATCATCCTGCTGTTCTCGTTTGCCTATGTGCTGGTCAATCTCTTGATCGATCTCACCTACAGCTTCTTCGATCCGAGGATCCGCTATTGACGATCGAAGCCGAAGACGAACGCGCTGTCGCCCGGCTCGCCACG
>VAZU01000101.1 GCA_005884745.1 Alphaproteobacteria bacterium | reverse complement strand
AGCAGCACCAGGACCGAACTCTCGATCCGCCATCCGAGCCATGTGATCGCGACTTCGCCGGGACGGTCGGCGAGCCAGACCATCCCCAGCGCGACGAGGCAAACCAGGCCGAGGAACACGACGACGCGGATCATCGCGCGGCTCGCCTCATTCGGCCGGCCGGGCGAGCGCGTCGAGCGCATTCGCCGCCAACGCCTTCGCGGCATCGATTGCGGCGAGGCGCGCCTTGGCGGCCGCAATCCAGCCGGCGGCCGGCGCCCGCACCGGCTCCGGCAGCCGCTCGAGATCGGCGAGCGCCCCGGCAATGTCGCCGCGCGTGGCCTTGAGCTCGGCGCGCGCGACCATGGTCGAGGGCTCGTCCCCGGACGCTTCCTCGACCGGGCGGATGCGGACCAGCCGTTCCGCACTCGCCTGCAGCCGTTCCATGACGCCGGCCTCGCGCCGGGGCGCGCTCGCCGCCTCGAGCATGGCCGGCGCGAGCTTCGACAGGTTTTGCGCGAGCGCGGCGGGACTGGGCACCCCGGTTGCGGCACTCGCTTCCAGCGCAGCGAGCGCGGAAGGATTTTCGGCGAGCTGTCTTGCCGCCTGGAGCGCGGCCGTGAACGGAATGCCGCGTTCCACCGCGGTGCGCAGCTCCATCGCGACGAGCGCGAGCCGGACCGTGCGGTCCGCGCCCGCCGCAACTTTGCCGAGCCGCTGCTCGGCGGCCTTGAGCTGCTGCTCCAGACTAGTGAGGCGCGCGGCGAGCGCGTCGAGCTCGCCGCGCTCGGCCGGGTTCGCGGCCGTTTGCGCATCGGCCTTTTGCGCCTGGCTCGGGGCGGTCGGGGCGGCCGCGGCGGCTTCGAGCTTTGTCAGCCGCGCGTCGATTTCTTCCGTGCGCTTCCGGTCCGGGGCCGCCGGCGTCCGCGCGGCAAGCTCGCGGACCTGCCGCTCCAGCCCGGCGACTTTCGCCGACAGCCCGATCCACTGATTGCCGGCCTCGTCCGCCCGATAGGGTAAAAGCCCGAACGTCCACAGTCCGCCGAGTATCAGCACCGCGATCGCGGCGCCGCCGATGCCGGCACCGATCGGTCGCCAAGCTCCGCTTTTTTGGCGCCGGCCCGTTTTCTCGCCGATGGGTCCGGTTTGCGGCGGCTCGGGCTCGGCCGCCGGATCGGGCTCCGGCTGCGATGGCGCCGCCGAATCCCCCGTCGCCCCCGGTTCGCTCGCCACTTCCGTCGCCTCGAGCTCGATCGTGGACGGCGGCCGGCGGCGTCGGCCGCCGGGCACTCCCGAGCCGCTGGATTCATCGCTCGCCATTTCGTCTCCCGGTTCGGCGGACCGCACGCGCCGCACATTGCCATACTGCGGCACTCGCGCCGGCGCAATTTGGCTGCTCAGGCGGCTTCGATCAGGGCAACGAGCGCGTCTTCTTCCGGTTGCACCGCGATCCGGATCTTGCCCGCTCCCGCTCGCGCCAGCGGCTCGGCGGCCTGGGCGGAGATGCAAAATTGGATCGGCCGCAGCGCCGCGGCGACAACGCCGGCGCGCTCGGCACATTGCACGAAGATCTCGCAGCTGCGGCGCGAGAAATGCAGCACGCCGTCGATATCGCTCGCCCGGAGCGCAGCCACGATCTCCGCCGGGAATTCCTCCGCGGCGTGCGCGCGGTAAATTTCGACGGTCCGCACCGCAATGCCGTGCGGCGCAAGATCCGCCCCGAGATCGCGGGCCCGATCGCTTCCGGCGAGGTAGAGCAGCGGCGCAGCGGCGCCGAACCGGCGCGCCGCGAGCCGTGCGAGATCGCCCGCGCTGCCGTCCGCCGAAATCACATCGGCGAAGCCGGCGGCGCGGGCCGCTTCCGCGGTGCGGCGGCCGACTGCGAGCGCCGGAAGCGAACGCAGTTCCGCAAGCTTCGGGTGAACTGCGATCGCACGCGCGGCATTGGCGCTCGTCATCAGCAAAGCTTGCCAGGGTGGAGAGCCGAGGTCTGCACCGGGAGTAGCCTCGATCCTCAGCAAGGGCGCGATCCGCACCTCGTGTCCGCGGGCGCAAAGCGCCGCGGCGGTGCGCTGCGCATCTCCTGCCGGCCGGGTGACGAGCAGGCGCATCTCAACTGGTGAGAAGCTTCGCGCTCGGCGGAGCGGCTCTCCTCCGCCCGCGCGCAGCGCGGCGGGGAGGGAAAAGCGCGGCCCGGCTCGCGACTCGATCTTCCGTCGTGCACATCCGGAATCACCCCACTTGGAAAAAATCAGGCGAAGCCCCGCGCTTGAGCTCACGGCCGGCATCGGCTCCGAGCGCTTCGGCGTCGCGCGCGTCGCCCTCCCGCCGAGTCTCGTGCGCCTCGCTGCCGTCCGGCTTGAGGATCATGCCGTGGAATCGCAGGGCGCCATTGGCGACTTCCGCGTGACCCGCGATCGGCGTGCGGCAGGAGCCGTCGAGCTCGGCCAGAAACGCGCGCTCGGCCACAAGCGCAATCATTGTCTCGGCATGGTTGATCGCGGCCAGGAGGTCGCGGACCCGCGCGTCGGCGGCACGAGCCTCGATCCCGATGGCGCCCTGGCCGACCGCGGGCAGAAATTCCTCCGCGGCCAGGATCGCGGTCGCCGCCGAAGCCAGGCCCAGGCGGTTGAGGCCCGCGAGCGCCAGCAAGGTCGCATCGGCCTCGCCGGCGTCGAGCTTGCGCAGCCGCGTCTCGACGTTGCCCCGGAACGTCACGACCCGCAGATCCGGCCGCAGCCGCTTCACCATCGCCTGCCGCCGCAGCGAGGCGGTGCCGAGCCTGCTTCCCGCGGCAAGCTCGCGCAGGCTCTTGGCCCTGCGGCTGATGAAGGCATCGCGCGCGTCCTCGCGGGCAAGCGTTGCCGCCAGCACGAGCCCGGGCGGGAGGATCGTCGGCAAGTCCTTGGCGGAATGCACCGCGAGGTCGATCGCGCCCTCGAGCAGCGCCTGCTCGATCTCCTTGGCGAACAGCCCCTTGCCGCCGGCCTCGGCGAGCGGCCGGTCCTGGATCTTGTCGCCGGAGGTGCGGATCGGGATGAGCTCGATCGCGGAAGCGGCGAGGCCATGGGGGGTGAGCGCCTCCCGGACCAGCTGCGCCTGCTTGAGCGCCAGCGGGCTGCCCCGCGTGCCGATCCGCAAAACGCCAGATGCGGCCGAGGATTGCACCTTGCGACCTCGCAATGCTACGCGTCCGTGCGGCCCGCGATCATAGGGACGGCGGTGCCGGCGTGAAAGCGGAGAGCTCCGCCGGATCGCGGCCGGCGCGGCGCTCGGCCGCGGGACAATATGCTGGTTCTCGGGATCGAAACCACCTGCGACGAGACGGCCGCGGCAATCGTGCGCCGCCACGAGGACGGCCGCGGCGAGATTGTGGCCAACATCATTCTCTCCCAGAGCGCCGAGCATGCGGCCTATGGCGGGGTGGTGCCGGAGATCGCGGCACGCGCCCATGTCGAAGTGCTCGATCTCACCATCGCGGAAGCCATGGTGAAGGCCGGGACTTCCTTCGAGGCGCTCGACGGCGTCGCCGCCGCGGCCGGCCCCGGGCTGATCGGCGGAATCATCGTCGGCCTGACCATGGCGAAAGCGATTGCGCTCGTCGTCGAGAAGCCGCTGGTCGCCGTCAACCATCTCGAGGCGCATGCGCTGACCGCCCGGCTCACCGATGCCGTCGCGTTTCCCTATTGCCTGTTTCTCGTGTCCGGCGGGCACACCCAGATCGTGGCGGTGCTCGACGTCGGCAGATATGTGCGGCTCGGAACCACGCTCGACGATGCCATCGGCGAGGCCTTCGACAAGACCGCGAAGCTGCTCGGGCTCGGGTATCCGGGCGGGCCGGAAGTCGAGCGCGAGGCGGCGCGAGGCGAAGCCACTCGCTTTGCACTGCCGCGCCCGATGCTCGGCCGCGACGAACCGGATTTTTCGCTGTCGGGGCTCAAGACCGCGCTGCGCCTCGAGGCGGAAAAGATCGCGCCGCTTTCCGACCAGGACGTCGCCGATCTGTGCGCGGC
Source organism: Alphaproteobacteria bacterium (assembly GCA_005884745.1). Taxonomy (GTDB): domain Bacteria; phylum Pseudomonadota; class Alphaproteobacteria; order Rhizobiales; family Xanthobacteraceae; genus AP-16. The sequence goes on along the minus strand of VAZU01000101.1, from coordinate 1,329 downwards.
GTTCCAGCGCGCCGTGGTGGACGTCGTGGCCGACCGGGTGCTGACCGGCCTGCGCGCATTCCGCCGGCGGTTCGGCGCCCCGACCGCGCTCGTGGTCGCCGGCGGCGTCGCGGTCAATCAGGCGATCCGACGCGCGCTCGAGACGGTGGCCGGCATGGCCGATACGTCGCTGGTCGCCCCACCCGCCGAGCTCTGCACCGACAACGGCGCCATGATCGCCTGGGCGGGCGCGGAGCGGATTTTTCGCGGCATGACCGACACGCTGGCGGCGAGCCCGCGGGCGCGCTGGCCGCTGGAAGAGACCCTCGCGGCGGAGAAAGCTCCGGCGTGAGCGCGTTCCGGCACATCGGCGTGCTGGGGGCGGGCGCCTGGGGCAGCGCGCTCGCCAACGTCGCGGCGCGCGCCGGCCGGCGCGTCACGCTCTGGGCCCGCGACCCGCGCCTTGCGGAGACGATCGCGCAACGCCGGCAGAGCCCGAAACTCCCCGGCGTGCGCCTCGAAGATTCGGTCGCCGTCACCGGGGCGCTCGAGGCGGTGGATGCAGCCGCCCTGCTCGTCGCCGTGCCGGCCCAAGCGCTGCGCTCGGTCGCGCGCGCGCTGGCGCCGGTGCTGCGCGACGGCATACCGGTCATTGCCTGCGCCAAGGGCATCGAACGCGGAACCGGGCGGTTCATGACCGAGGTGATCGCGGAATGTATTGCACAGGCCGAACCGGCGATTCTGTCCGGGCCGAGCTTCGCCGCCGACGTGGCGCGCGGCCTGCCCACCGCGGTCACGCTGGCGGCCCGGGACGAGAGGCTGGCGGGCGCGCTCGCGGGCGCGCTCGGCTCGCCGATGTTTCGGCCCTATCACTCGACCGATTTGCGCGGGGTCGAGATCGGCGGGGCGGCCAAGAACGTGCTGGCGATCGCCGCGGGCATCGTCGATGGCCGCCGACTCGGACCGAGCGCCGCCGCCGCCCTCACCACGCGCGGCTTCGCCGAGCTCGTGCGCTTCGGCAAGGCCTTCGGCGCCAGGCCGGAGACGCTCACCGGCCTTTCCGGCCTCGGCGATCTGATCCTTACCTGCTCGAGCCGGCAGTCGCGGAATTTCTCGCTGGGGATCGCGCTCGGAGAAGGCCGCTCGCTCGAAGAAGCGCAACGCGGCAAGCTGGCGGAAGGCGTGTTCACGGCCTCGGTGCTCAGCGAGATGGCAAATGCGCGCGGAATCGACATGCCGGTCGCCGCCGCGGTCGCGGCCGTGCTGGACGGCCGGCTCGACATCGATGCCGCGATCGAATCGCTGCTGACGCGGCCGTTCCGGGCGGAGGGATGACTCGGCGCGCTCCCT
>VAZU01000121.1 GCA_005884745.1 Alphaproteobacteria bacterium | reverse complement strand
GTCCTTGCCGGCAAGCGCCGCGAGCGCTTGCGCGTGGGCTTCGAGCCGGGCGCGGAACACCGGGATTCCCCGCGCCTCGGCTTTGGCGAGGACGCAAGCCGCCGCGGCAATTTCGCCGACCGCGATCAGCGCCTGCGTCCGTTCGAGCTGGATTTCCAGCGGCGCGCGCAACGGGCCGGCCGGGAACACGCGAGCGTTGCCGATGCCGCGGCGGCCGTCGAGGACGAGAACGGCAAAGTCCTTGGCAAGGGACGGATTTTGGAATCCGTCGTCCATGACGATGACGCTCGCCCCGCTCGCGCGCGCAACAGCGGCGCCGGCCGGCCGGGCTCGCGCCACGACCGTGGGCGCGATCCGCGCCAGCAGCAGCGGCTCGTCGCCGACTTCCCGGGCGCCGTGTCGCCCCGGGTCGACGACGAGGGGACCTCGAGCGCGGCCGCCGTAGCCGCGACTGAGAAAGAACGGCCGCTCCCCGGCTGCCTTGAGGAAACGGCCGATCGCGCTGGTTCAGAACGGCGTGCTGAAATCCTGGCTGCTCGATTGCGCGACCGCGCGCGAGCTCGGGCAAACCACGACGGGCCACGCCCAGCGCGGGGTATCCTCCGCACCCTCGCCCGGCCCGACCAATCTCCATCTCGAGCCCGGAGCGCGAACGCCGCAAGCACTCATCGGCGGCATCGGCCAAGGCTTCTACGTCACCGACCTGATCGGAATGGGGGTCAACTTCGTGACCGGCGATTACAGCCGCGGCGCGGCCGGTTTCTGGATCGAGAACGGCGAGCTCACCTACCCGGTCAGCGAGGTGACCATCGCGGGGGATCTGATCGAGATGTTCCGCACGCTGGAACCGGCGAACGACCTCGTGTTCCGTTACGGCACCAACGCGCCCACGTTGCGGGTGGAAGGGATGACCGTTGCCGGTCATTGATCCGCGCGCGGAGCCGAGTGCCCTTTCCGCAATTCTCGTCGATGCGGTGCGTGAGGCGGGCGCGCTCGCGCTCGGCATGTTCGGGCGAGAGCTCAAGACCTGGACCAAGAACGGCACCTCCCCGGTGTGCGAAGCCGACATTGCCGTCGACCGCCTGCTGCGCGAGCGCCTCACCGCCGCCGCCCCGGATTACGGCTGGCGTTCCGAGGAGAGCGGCGATGATCCGGCCCGGCTCGCGGCAAAGCGGGTGTGGATCGTCGATCCGATCGACGGCACGCGCGCCTACATCCGCGGCATGGCCGATTGGACGATCGCGGCGGCGCTCGTGGAGGCGGGCCGTCCGGTGCTCGGCGTGATCTTTGCTCCGCCAGAAGCCGCATTGTACGCGGCGGTCGCCGGGCGTGGCGCGCGCTTGAACGGCACGGCGATCCGGGCGAGCGAGGGAGAAAAGCTCGACGGCGCGCGCGTCGCCGGCCCGCGCCGCCGCCTCGACCAGCTTGCCGCGATCGTCCCTTCAATCGAGACGGTGGCGAAAATTCAGCACGCCGGCCGCGCTTCCGGGCCGGCGCATGCGGGCCGCCGCGGCCCAGCCGTAGAGGCCGGCAACGGGCGCGAGCAACGCGGAAGCGATCCCGGTTTCCTGCCAGAACGCCGGGGCGCGCAAGTCAGGTTTGCTCCAGGCGAAGCTGCATCAGGTAGGGTTCGAGCGCGGCAAGGGTGCGATCGAGTGCGCCGCCGAGCAGCTCGACGGTGCGAAGCGCCGCTTCCGACACATTGCTGCGTTCCGCCGCATCGGTGAGCCAGGCGCCGAACCGGACGGTGAGCTTGCCCACGTCGGTGACCCGCTCGGCGCCGCGCGCCTGGTCGAGCGCGGCATAGATCTCGGTGAAATTCCACACATGCGGTCCGTGCAGGATCGCGGCCCCGAGCTTGGCGGCTTCGATCGGATTCTGACCGCCGTGGCGCACCAGCGAGCCGCCGACGAAGACGATCGGGGCCAAGCGGTAGAGCAGCCCGAGCTCGCCGATCGTATCGGCGACATAGACGTCGGTGCCGCGATTCGGCAGCTGGCCCGACGAGCGCATCGCCCCGGACAATCCGGCAAGCCGGGCAATGTCGAGGATTCCCGGCCCGCGCTCGGGATGGCGCGGAGCCAGGATGGTGACGAGCCCCGGGAAGCTGTGGCGCAGGCGGCGATGGGCATCGATGACCAGCACCTCTTCGCCGGGATGGGTCGACGCTGCAGCGATCACCGGGCGACCGGCGATGGCGCTGCGCATCGCCGTCAGCTTTTGCCCATCGACCGGCGGCGCGGGGACGTCGAGCTTGAGATTGCCGGTCATGTTGATGCGGGGAGCGCCGAGATGGGCATAACGATCGGCGTCGAGCTCGGATTGCGCCAGGCAAAGGTCGAAACGCCGGAGCAGCGCCGCGATGGTCGTCGGCGCGTATCGCCAGCGGTCGAACGATTGCGCGGACAGCCGGGCATTGACGAGGATCAGCGGGATGCCGCGGCCGGTGCTCTCGATGATCAGATTCGGCCAAAGGTCGGATTCGGAGAACAGCGCCAGATTGGGGCGCCAATGCTCGAGGAAGCGGGTGATGAACTTCGGCGTGTCGATCGGAACGAACTGATGGATGACTCCCGGCGCCAGCCGCCGCTCGGCGAGCTTGGCGGAAGTGACGGTGCTGGAGGTCATCAGCACGGCAAAACCCTTCGCGCGCAGCCGCTCGACCAGCGGCATGAGCGAGAGCATCTCGCCGACGCTGGCGCCGTGCGTCCAGATCAGCGGCCCGGGCGGTCGCGCGACCGCGGTCTCGCCGCGCCGCTCGCCGATCCGCGCGGGATGCTCCTTGCCGCGCTTGAGCCGCTTGGCCAGCAGGATCGAGGTGAGCGGCGTGGCCGCGGCCGCAAGCCGGCGATAGCTGCGCAACGTCAGCGGCAGGCGCTCAGGCACGATGCCGATCCTTTTCGGATTGGTCGGCCAGCGTATAGGCCCGTGCGGTGGCCGCGTTCAATGCGGCCTCGACCTCGAGGCGATAGCTCTCCAGCGTAGCCTCGCCGGCGTCGGCGGGAACCCGGATCCTTTCGCCGCCCACCAGGGCGCCGCGACCGAACGGCAGATTGATCGCCGAGCGGTCCCAATTGTCGAGCTCGATGCGAAGGCTGGTGGCGATCGCGACCGGGAAGATCGGCCGCCCGGATTCGCGCGCGAGCATCACGATGCCGAGCCCCGCGACGCGCGAGATCTTCGGCACGTCCGCGGTGAGCGCCACATTGTAGCCTTGCGCGAGCGCAGCGAGCATTTCCCGGAACGCGGCGACGCCGCCCTTGCGGTCGTGCCGCCGGCCCGGATCGCCCGAGCCTCGGATCGTCGCGATGCCCAGCCGTTGCGCCGCAATGGCGTTGATTTCGCCGTCGTGGTGACGCGAGATCAGCACTTTGACCCGATGCTGCGCCCGCTTGATGAACGGCGCCATGAAGTGCTGCCCGTGCCACATCGCAACGATCAGCGGCAGATCCGGTTCGACCGCCTCGTAGATGTCGGGAGGGTCGAGCTCGAACCGCGAGGTGTTCCACACCAGCCGCAAGTAAGCGGCCGCAAGCGTCCCGAGCGTCACCTGCGTCGAGCGCGCCCGGCCGATACGCTTCTGCAACGAGGACATGACGTTGAGAATTCCGCGCAATCAACTTATCGAAACCGCGGCGCCCACGCCCGGGTAGAGCCAGCGCTGCAGATGAACCCTGAAATATCGCGTCCGCGCATCGAGCTCGCCGGCGAACACGAGACGGAGCAATTGCCGCGAGCGAATTTCCTCCGCCATGTTCGATCCTCCGCGGCCCGAAGGAATGTTCACGCGAATTCGCGCTTGCGCGCTTCGACGAGATCGAGCAACGCGCGGTGCCGGCCGCGGCCCGCGGCGACCAGGGCTTCATGCACCGGTTCGGCTCGATTGTAGGTGAGTACCCGCCCCTCGATATCGGTCAACGCACCGCCTGCTTCGTGCACCAAAAGGTCGGCCGCCGCAAGGTCCCAGTCGTTGCTCGACCGGCTCGCGAACGCAACATCGAGCGTGCCCTGGGCGACGCGCGCGAGGCGCAACGCCAGGGAATGAATTTTCGCCACCGTCTCGATTGAAGGGACGATCGCGGCAAGCTGGTCGAGGCGGCGGCGCGGGCCGGCGACGCGCGCGCCGTCGAGCTTTTCTCCCTCGCTCGCCCGGATCGCCGTGCCGTTCAAGCGCGCGCCACGCCCGGCGACCGCCGCGTACAATGCGGCTTCTGGCGGAGCAAAGATCACGCCGAGCACCGGACGGCCCGCCTCCACGAGCGCCGCTGCGATCGTCCAATCGGCCATGCCGCGGATGTAGGCGCGCGTGCCGTCGATCGGATCGACGATCCACACCCGCTTTGCCGCGAGCCGGGCCGGATCATCGCCGCTCTCCTCGGAACGCCAGCCGTAATCCGGGGCGGCGGCGGTGAGGCGCTCGCGCAGCAGGCGGTCGACGGCAATGTCGGCTTCGCACACCGGGGAGGTGCCGTTCTTGGTCCAGGTCTTGAGCTCTCGCCCGAACATGCCGAGCGCGAGCGCGCCCGCCTCACGCACCGCATCGACGAGAATTGCGGAAAGGGCACTCGGCTCCGCGCGCGGATCAATGACCGGCAACGGTCATCCCTTCCACCCGCAACGTGGGCGCGTTGGTGCCGTAACGGAACACGAGGTCGTTCGCCGGTTCCAGCGTGCGGAACATCTCGATCAGATCCCCCGCGATGGTCACCTCGCTGACCGGGTAGGTGAGCTCGCCGTTCTCGATCCAGAAACCGGCCGCGCCGCGGCTGTAATCGCCGGTCACGAAGTTGACCCCCATTCCGATCAGGTCGGTGACGTAGAAGCCTTGGCCGATGCCGCCGATGAGTGCTTGCGGCGTTCGCGCTCCGGGCTCGAGATGGAGATTGGTCGGGCCGGGCGAGGGTGCGGAGGATACCCCGCGCTGGGCGTGGCCCGTCGTGGTTTGCCCGAGCTCGCGCGCGGTCGCGCAATCGAGCAGCCAGGATTTCAGCACGCCGTTCTGAACCAGCGCGATCGGCCGCCCGGCGACGCCTTCGGCATCGAACGGGCGCGAGCGCAGGCCGCGCCGCCGCAGCGGATCGTCGACGATGCCGATGCCGGGGCGGAACAATGACTCGCCGAGCTTGTCCTGGAGAAAGCTGGTATGCCGGGCGATCGCCGCGCCGTTGATCGCCGAGCCGAGGTGGGAAACCAGCGAGCCGGCCACGCGCGGATCGAACACGATCGGCACCCGGCCGCTGGGGACCTTGCGCGGATTGACCCGCTTGACCGCCCGCTCGCCGGCATTGCGGCCGATGGTGGCGGCGGCGCCGAGATCGGTCGCGTGCAGCGCCGTCGAATAATCGTAATCGCGCTCCATCGCCGTGCCCTTGCCGGCGATCGCCGTCATCGCCAGCGAATGGTGCGAGCCCAGATACGCGCCGGAAAAGCCGCTGCTGGTCACCAGCACCATGCCGCCGATGCCGGCGGCGGCCGAAGCGCCCGCCGATTTGGTCACGCCCTTGACCGACACCGCCGCCGCCTCGGCCTCGAGCGCGAGCGCTTCCAGGCGCGCGACGCTGGGCAGCTCCGGATCCGCGAGATCGAGATCGGGGAAAGTCTTCGCGAGCAGCTCGGGATCGGCCAGGCCGGCGAACGGGTCCTCCGGCGCCGCGCGTGCCATCGCCACCGCGCGTTCGGCCAGATTGGCGACGCCGTCCTCGGAAAGGTCGTTGGTGGAGACGACCGCCTGGCGACGGCCGACCAGCACCCTTAGCCCGAGGTCGTCGGCCTCGGCGCGCTCGCTCTCCTCGACGGCAGCGTCCCTCACCTCGACCGCAAGCGACGCGGAGCGGACCGCCACCGCATCGGCGGCATCGGCGCCGGCGCGCCGCGCGGCTTCGACCAGCCGTTGGGCAAGATCGACGAGGGGGGATTGATCGAGCAGGGAGGACATGATGGGAACGGTTCCGGTCTAAAGAGCAGAGCCGGGTTCGGCAAGGCTCAAATGTGCCTCGGACCCGCGCGCTTCAAGGCGCTCGGGTTCCTCCGGCCGGGCGGCTCGCGTGCCCACAATGCACGCAAAAGCTGCGTCGCATGCGCCCGTGAACGCTGCGGCTTTATGGATCCCGGCAAGCTCTCGTCAATCATTCCGCGCAAGGCGGCGTCAATCATGTGCGGCGAAAGCGCCGCCGACACCGGCTCTTAACCAGGCTTTTTAAGCGGATTCCGACGCCGCCCCGGCATGCTCCCGGACAAAGCCCGGGCACCAAGACTCAGGGCGCGCAGGGAGCGCAGTTTGAGGCGTCAACGGCAGTTCGGCGGGACCATGCCTGCCGGGTCGAGCCGCGCCGTGCGGCTCGACCCGCTCGCGCTTCCGGTCCGCTTCGCGGCTTCCGACGCCGGCGCGGACGAGCGGGTGCGATGGGTCGAGCTCGACCGCGAACGTGTCGTGCTGCGCCGCGCGGTGCGCGGCATCCCCATGGCGATCCAGCTTCCGGTCAATGCCTTCCTGGGCGTGGCGCTGCATCTCGTCGCCACCGAGGGGGGCGAGTGCGTGACCCTTTCGCTCGAGCATCGCGATCCCGCGCTGAGCGTGCCGCTGTTTTCGCAGGCCGACGGCAATGACGTGATCGCGGATTGGCAACTGTGGGCGCGCACCTTGGGTTTGCCGCTGCTCGTGGCCGACCGGGGCGGCAAGCTTCGCGAACCGTTCGAGCGCATCGGCGGTGTGCGGCTCGAACCGGTGTGTCCGCGCCGGCGCCGGCGCAATGCCGTCAAGTCGCGCCGGCCCTCGATTCTCCTGCGTCGGGCCTTGGCTCCGCCCGCGCGGCAGCTGCCGGTGCATCGCGGCGAGCGCGAGATCGTCGCGCGGA
>VAZU01000120.1 GCA_005884745.1 Alphaproteobacteria bacterium | reverse complement strand
GGCCCAGCCGATCCACCACCTCGGTGACGGCGCGGGAATAAGCGTCGAGCAGCGCCCCGTCGTCGAGGCGCGTAACCGATTCTTGCGGCTGCGAGTCCGGCCCGGTGTGGGGCTCGTCGTCGAACGCGAAAGATGGCTCGTATTGCAACATGGCTGGCGTGTGGCGGGCCGGACCGGATGGATTGAAACGATGGACTTGAGCCCGGTTTCCTCATATGGGGAGCCGTTCCTTGCCGGGAAAGAGCGGACGGGCGGGCCGCCTGACGGATCACGTTGGCGCGACCGGGCTGCGAAGTTGTGGCGAAATCGCCTATATGCTGCCGACCGCATGGGGATGGAGTTCGCATGTCCGTAACGGTGGCGCGACTTGCCGCGGCGTTGTTGCTCGCCTCGCTGCTGGCGGGCTGCGGCGAGAGCCCGCAGCCGACGAGGGCGGCCCCGCCGCCGCCGAGCGTGACGGTCGCCAAGCCGGTCGCGCGCACCATCGTCGACCAGGACGAATACGTCGGACGTTTCCTCGCCGTCGATGCCGTGGAGATCCGGGCCCGGGTCTCCGGCTATCTCGAATCCGTGCACTTCACCGACGGCCAGACGGTGAAGAAGGGCGACCTGTTGTTCACCATCGACCGGCGGCCGTATCAGACCACGCTCGACCAGATCCGCGCCAATCTCGCCCAGGCTCGCGCCAACCTGGCCTTCACCGAAGCCGATCTCGCCCGAGCGCAGCAGCTCGTCCGTGACAAGACCATCACCCAGCAGACCTTCGATCAAAGGACGCAAAGCAAGCGCGTCGCCGAAGCCTCCGTCGCCGCCAACGAAGCGATGGTGCGCCAGGCCGAGCTCGATTTCGCCTTCACCGAGCTGCGCGCGCCGGTCGACGGCCGCATCGGCGACCGGCGCGTTTCCCCCGGCAACCTGGTCACCGGCGGGACCGGCGGCAACACCACGCTGCTCGCGACCATCATGTCGATCGATCCGATCCGATTCGAGTTCACGTTCGACGAGGCGTCGTACCTGCGCTACGAGCGCTTCGCCAAGGCCGGTAACGATGCCGCCGCGCCGGTCGTGGCGACCCCGGTCAGGCTGAGGCTCATCGGCGAGCGGGGGTTCGATCACGCCGGCCAGATCGACTTCATCGACAATGCGATCAGCCAGTCCTCCGGCACGATCCGTGGGCGCGCGGTGTTCGAAAATCATGCCGCCTTGTTCACGCCCGGCATGTTCGGCCGCGTCCAGGTCCCGGGCTCGCTGCCCTACCAGGCGCTGCTGATTCCCGACGTGGCGATCGGGACCGAGCAGGCGCGCAAGTTCGTCTACGCGGTCGACGCGGAGGATGTCGCCCGGCAGAAATACGTCACGCTCGGGCAGATCCAAGACGGATTGCGCGTCATCAAGGACGGGCTCGCGGCCGAGGACCGGGTCATCGTCAACGGGCTGACCATGGTGCGGCCCGGAACCAAGGTGGCGCCCCAGGAAGCGCCGCCGCCGCGCACGCCCGTGTCCAAGGCGGAATAGGACGCCGGGGTCCGGACGATGCGCATCTCGCATTTCTTCATCGACCGGCCGATCTTTGCCGCGGTGGTGTCGATCGTATTCGTCATCGTCGGCGGCGTGTCGTTCTCGCGCCTGCCGATCGCGCAATATCCCGAGATCGCCCCGCCCACGATCAACGTCACCGGCCAATATCCCGGGGCGAGCTCCGACGTGGTGGCCCAGACCGTGGTCACCCCGATCGAGGAGCAGATCAACGGCGTCGAGAACATGATCTACATGTACTCGAACTCCAACGCCGACGGCACGTTCTCGATCGCGGTCAGCTTCGAGCTCGGCACCAACCTCGATATCGCGCAGGTGCAGGTGCAGAATCGGGTGGCGATCGCCCAGCCCCGGCTGCCGCAGGACGTGCGCAACATCGGCGTGACGGTCAACAAGGCCTCGCCCGACATCATGCTGGTCGTGCACCTGTATTCTCCCGACCAGTCGCGCGACACGCTGTTCATCTCCAATTACGCGACGCTCGAGATCGTCGACGAAGTCACCCGCTATTCGATGCGGGTGTGGCTCGATCCGGATCGCCTGCAATCGGTGGGCTTGACCGCGAGCGACGTCGTCACCGCGCTGCAGGGCCAGAACGTGCAGGTGGCCTCCGGCGCGCTCAATCAGCCGCCGATGGACCAGCCGGGCGCGTTCCAGATCGCGGTGCAGACGCTCGGCCGCCTCGACAATCCCGGCGAATTTTCCAACGTCGTCGTCAAGACCGTGCCCGGCGCGGTGGTGCGCCTCAAGGACGTGGCCCAGGTCGAGCTCGCGGCCCAGGACTACAGCTCCAACTCCTATCTCGACCGCAATCCGGCCGTCGGGCTCGCTATCTTCCAGCGTCCCGGCTCCAACGCGCTGGCGACAGCCAATGCCATCCAAGCGACGGTGGCGCGGCTGTCGCAACGGTTCCCGCCGGGCCTGAAATACGACATCGTCTACAACCCGACGCAGTTCATCCAGGAATCCGTCAACGCGGTCCAGGACACCATCGTGAAAGCGGTGCTGCTGGTCGTGCTGGTCGTGGTGGTGTTCCTGCAGACCTGGCGCGCGGCCATCATCCCGCTCGTCGCCATTCCGGTATCGCTGATCGGCACCTTCTTCTTCATGGCGATGTTCGGCTTCACCCTGAACAATCTGTCGCTGTTCGGCCTGGTGCTCGCCATCGGCATCGTGGTGGACGACGCCATCGTCGTGGTCGAGAACGTCGAGCGCGGGATCGAATCCGGGCTCACCCCGCACGATGCGGCCGTGCGCAGCATGAACGAAGTCGGAGGCGCGCTGATCGCCATCGCGCTGGTGCTGTGCGCGGTGTTCGTTCCTTCCGCGTTCATCACCGGCATATCCGGCCAGTTCTATCGGCAGTTCGCGCTGACCATTGCCGCCGCCACCGTCATCTCGCTCATCGTCTCCTTGACGCTGTCGCCGGCTTTGTGCGCGCTGCTGCTCAAGCGGCGCGAGCGCCGTCCGCCGCGCTTCTGGGAGCTGCCGATCCGCGGCTTCTTCAACCTGTTCAATCGCGGTTTTACGGCCGTGGCCGGCGGATACGGCCGAATCATCACCTATGTCCTGCGGTTCGCGGTGATCATGCTGGTCGTCTACGCGGGCATCCTCGCCTTCGGGCTCAACGAGTTCCGCAAGACGCCGATCGGATTCATCCCGCAGCTCGACCGCGGGTATTTGATCATCGTGACGCAGCTTCCGCCGGGGGCTTCGCTCGGCCGCACCGACGCCGTCAACCGCAGGGCGGCGGACATCGCGCTCGGGGTGCCGGGCGTCGCCCACGCGGTGAACATCGTCGGATTTTCCGGCGCTACGTTCACCACCGCGCCGAATGCCGGCGCTATCTTCGTCACGCTCGAGCCGTTCGCCGACCGGGCCTCGGACCCGCGCAAGTCCGCGACGGTCATCCAAGGCGAGCTGTTCAAGCGGCTGGCGCCGATCCACGAGGGTCTCGTCATCGTGGTCGCGCCGCCGCCGGTGGCCGGCATCGGCAATGCCGGCGGCTTCCGCATGATGGTCGAGGACCGCGCCGGGCGCGGACCGCAGGCGCTGCAGGGCGCGGTCTATGCGATGATGGGGCAGGCGGCGAAAACACCCGGCGTCACCCAGGTGTACTCGCTGTTCGAAACCTCGACCCCGCAGCTCTACCTCGATATCGACCGCACCAAGGCGCAGCTGCTCGGCGTCCCCGTGCCCGACGTGTTCAACGCGCTGCAGGTCTATCTCGGCTCGTCCTACGTCAACGACTTCAATCTGTTCGGACGCACGTTCCGGGTCGTCGCCCAGGCGGACAGCGCCGACCGCCGGGAACCGAGCGACATCCTGAAGATCCGGGTGCGCAATTCCAGCGGCGATACCGTGCCGCTCGGCTCGTTCACCACCGTGCGGACGATCTCGGGGCCGTACCGCGTGCCGCGCTACAATATCTATCCGGCGGCCGAGCTCGACGGCGCGGCCGCGCCCGGCTATTCGCAGGGCCAGGCCATCCAGATCATGCAGCGGCTCGCCGCCGAGGTGCTGCCGGACGGCTTCGGCTACGAATGGACGACGCTCGCCTTCCAGCAGATCCGGGCCGGCAATACCGCGACATTTGCCTTCGTGCTGGCCGTGGTATTCGTGTTTCTGGTGCTGGCGGCGCAGTTCGAGAGTTTGACGCTGCCGCTGGCCGTCATCCTGATCGTGCCGATGTGCCTGGTTGCGGCGATCAGCGGCGTCATCCTGCGCGGCCAGGACAACAACATCCTGACCCAGGTCGGGTTCGTGGTGCTGATCGGCCTCGCCGCCAAGAACGCGATCCTCATCGTCGAGTTCGCCAAACAACTGGAGAGCCCCGATCGCGATCGCTTCGCGGCGGCGGCCGAAGCCGCACGACTGCGGTTGCGCCCGATCCTGATGACTTCGCTGGCGTTCATCTTCGGCGTCGCGCCGCTGGTGTGGGCGACCGGCGCCGGCGCCGAGCTGCGGCAAACGCTCGGCACCGCGGTATTCTTCGGCATGATCGGAGTCACGGTATTCGGGCTGATTTTCACGCCGGTGTTCTACGTGGTCTGCAGTTGGATCGCGGGTTTGGCGTCGCGGCGTCGCGGCGATGTCAAGCGGGCAGCCCAGCCGGCGGAATGATTGCATGCGGCCGGCCAAGTTCGGTTTCGGGCAGCCGGTTCGCCGCAAGGAGGACGAGGCCTTTTTGCGCGGCAGCGGCCGCTACGTGGCCGATTTCGCCCCGCAGGGTCTCTGCCACGCGGCGGTGCTGCGCTCGCCGCATGCGCACGCGCGCTTTCGCATCGAGAACGCCGCCGCTGCCCGGGGGATGCCGGGCGTGCGCCTGGTGCTCACCGCCGCGGATGTCGCCGAGCTCGGCTTCCTGCCCTGCACGGCGAGCGTGCCGGACCAAACAATCGCGGTGCCGCCCTATCCCATTGTGGCGAACGGCGAGGCGCTGCACGTCGGCGATTGCCTGGCGTTCGTGGTCGCCGACACGCTGTTTCAGGCGCAGGACGCGGTCGAGGCGATCGCGCTCGATTGGGAAGCGCTGCCGTGCGTGGTCGATGGCCGCGCCGCGCTTGCGGAAGGAGCGCCTCGGGTCGCGACCGGTCGGGCCGGCAATCTCGCCTACGAAACCAGCATCGGCGACGCGCAAGCCACGCGCAGCGCGTTCGCGGCGGCTCGCCATCGCGTCTCGCTCAACCTGGTGAACCAGCGGCTCGTCGCCAATTATCTCGATACCCGCGGCGTCATCGGCGAATACGATCCGGCGCGCGATCGCATCACGCTCACGCTATCCAGCCAGGGCGGCCACGCCGTCCGCGACATGCTGTGCGAGCCCGTCTTGAAAATCCCTGCCGAGCGGATGCGGGTGATCACGCCAGACGTCGGCGGCGGTTTCGGCACCAAGCTGTTCCCCTATCGGGAATACGCGCTCGCGGCGGTTGCGGCAAAACGGCTGCGGCGCCCGGTCAAATGGGTGGCGGGACGCACCGAGCATTTTTTGGGCGATGCGCACGGCCGCGACAATTTCACACTGGCGGAGCTGGCGCTCGACGAAGAAGCGCGCTTCCTCGCGCTTCGTGTCGACACCATCGCCAATCTCGGCGCCTATCTGTCGTGCTATGCGCCCTTGATCCCGTATCTCGGCGCCGGAATGCTGCCGGGCGTCTACGATATTCCGGTCTGCCACGTCCGCGTCCGCGCGGCCTACACCAATACGCTGCCGGTCGATGCCTACCGGGGCGCCGGCCGACCGGAGGCGGCCTACGTGATCGAGCGCCTGGTCGACGCCGCGGCGCGCGATCTCGGCATCGCCCCCGATCGCTTGCGCAAGCGTAACTTCATCCGCCCGCGCGCCATGCCGTACCGGACCGCGACGGGCAAGCGCTACGATTCCGGCGAATTTTCCGCGCACATGGCACAGGCCCAAGCCAGCGCCGATTGGAAGGGCTTCAACAAACGTCTGGCGCGCGCGAAGAAAGCCGGCAGGCTGCGCGGCATCGGGCTTGCGACCTATATCGAGGCGTGCGGCGGCAACGGCCCGGAGAATGCCAAGCTCCGGCTCGAAGCGGACGGCGGCGTCGAACTGCTGATCGGCACGCAATCGACCGGGCAGGGCCATCACACCGCCTATGCCCAGCTCGTCGCCGACCATCTCGACCTTCCGCCGGAACGGGTGCGGGTCGTGCAGGGCGATACCGATCTCATCGCAACCGGCGGCGGCACCGGCGGATCGAGTTCGATCCCGTGCGGGGGAGCGTCGGTCGCGGGGGCCGCGCGAAAGCTCGCCGCCAACCTGAAGACGCTCGCGGCGGATGCGCTCGAGGCGAGCCCGGCGGATCTCGAGATCGCCGGCGGCGAGGTGCGCATCGCCGGGACCGATCGCAGCATCGCGTTTGCGGCAATCGCCAAGCTGCCCGGCGCGGATGCCGAGCGGCTCACCGCACAGGACGTATTCGTGCCGCCGCAGGAGACGTTCCCGAACGGCACGCACGTGGCGGAAGTGGAGATCGATCCCGACACCGGGGCCGTCGATATCATCAGTTATGTCGTAGTCGACGACTTCGGCATGACGCTCAACCCGCTGCTGCTGGCCGGCCAGGTGCACGGCGGCTCGGCGCAGGGCATCGGCCAGGCGCTGATGGAGCGCACGGTCTACGATGCCGAATCCGGTCAGCTCATCACCGCGAGCCTGATGGACTACGCCTTGCCGCGGGCGGCCGACGTGCCGGCGTTCCGGTTCGAGACGCGCAACGTGCGGTGCCGGACCAACCCGCTCGGGGTCAAGGGCGCCGGCGAAGCCGGCGCGATCGGATCGTGCCCGGCGGTGATGAACGCAATCGCGGACGCGCTCTGGCGTGCGTTCCGCATCCGCCATATCGACATGCCCGCGACCCCCGAACGCATCTGGGCCGCGATCGAGGAGGGCAGGCGGGTCCATACGCTCTAGGCGCAGCTCGAGCGTTTGCTGTCTTGCTTCATAGCTTGAGGAGAACATCGTAAGTAGACTGGCGCGCGCCCGCAGCCGCGGTGCGGAAGGCACGTGATGACCGCTCAGGCAACGAGCTTCATGGGCACTGTCCCGGACGAGTATGACCGGGGCTTGGGTCCGGTGATCTTCGTCGATTTCGGCGCCGACATCGCACGTCGCGTGGCGGCGTCCGGTGCGATGCGCGTGCTGGAGATCGCCGCGGGGACCGGCATCGTAACCCGCCAGCTGCGGGATCTGTTGCCGACCGCCGCGCATCTGACGGCAACTGACCTGAACCCGCCGATGCTCGAAGTAGCGCGCACGAAGTTCCGACCCGGCGAGCAGGTCGATTTTCAACCCGCCGACGCCACTGTTTTGCCGTTTCCAGACGCGGGTTTCGATGCCGTCCTGTGCCAATTCGGCGTGATGTTCTTCCCCGACAAGGAAAAATCCTACCGCGAGGTGCACCGCGTGCTTGTTCCGCGCGGCCATTACTTCTTCAGCGTTTGGGACTCACACCGCCATAATCCGTTTGGCCGACTCGCGCACGAAATCATCGGCGGCTTCTTTCCCGCCGATCCGCCGCAATTTTACCAGGTTCCGTTCGGCTACCACCTGATCGACCCGATCAAGGACTCCCTGATGGACGCGGAGTTTACCGATATCGAAGTTGCCGTGCTCGGCGTTGAGAAGAACATCCCGGACGTTGCTTCCTTCGCACGCGGGCTGGTCTATGGTAGCCCGGTGATCGATCAGATCCGGGAACGACATTGTCGAAACCTTGGCCGATGCCCTTCGCCGCGAATTTGGCGCCGATCCGGCGCGAATGCCGATGCAGGCAATCACATTCAAGGCGAGGAAGCGCTAGGGTACGGCTAGGAATAACGCGGCGACGGCGGTCTAGATTGGGAACATGAGTGCAAACACCCGGGGGAGCATGATCCCTACCACCGCGGTGATCGTCGCGATGGCGTTCGGCGTCGCGGCGGTGACCGCCCAATCCGACCCGATCGCCGCCCGCCAGGCGCTGATGAAAACCAACGGCAAGCAGGCGAAGCTCGGCAGCGACATGATCCGGGGCAAGGTCCCGTTCGCTCTCGACAACGCAAAGGCGATCTTTTTGTCCTTCATCGACGCCGCGAACAAGATGCCCAACCTGTTTCCGGAGAACTCGAAGACCGGCGGCGATACCAGCGCAGCCCCGGAGATCTGGGCGAATATGGACGACTTCAAGGCTCGATTCGCGAAGCTGGCCGCGGATTCCAAGGCAGCGCTGGAAACGGTCAAGGATCGCGAAAGCTTCACGGCCGCGTATCGGAATGTAAACCGGACTTGCGATGGCTGCCACGAGCACTACCGCGTCAAAAAGAGCTGATCGCGTCTCCTGATCCGGCTCGGGACCGCAACCCCGCGGCCCGAACGGCCGGTTGCGCGCGACGACAAGCAGCGATGGCGGCACGCCGGCGCGGCAGCTGCCTCTTCAACACCCCATGCTGGCCCCGTTGCGGAAACGCGGCTATGGTGCGGAATCAGCGAGGGAATACAGCTTGATCGACGCCAAGACCGGCTTCAGCCCGCGCAAGTTCCTGCGCGGCATCGGCGTGCGGCAGGTGCGCCTCGCCTGCGGCTTCGTGCTGTTCTCGTATCTGCTCAGTCATTTCATCAATCACTCCCTGGGCAACATTTCGCTCGACGCCATGGAATACGGGCTCTGGTTCCACATGACGTGGTGGCAAAGCCCGCTCGGAACGCTGCTGCTCTACCCGGCGCTTGCCGTGCACGCCTCGCTCGGATTGTGGGCGCTCTATCAACGCCGGCACTTTCGCTGGAAAGCGATCGAGATCGTCCAGCTGGCGTTCGGCCTGAGCATTCCCGCCTTGCTGTGCGGGCACCTCATCGGCCAGCGTCTGGGGGTCACTTTGTATGGGCTTCAGAGGAGCTATGCGCAAACCTTGTACAATTTATGGGTAGCACGGCCGGAATTCGGCGTGTTGCAGGTGACGGTGCTGACCGTTGCCTGGATTCACGGCTGCATCGGGCTTTACCTCTGGCTTCGCATGAAGCGATTTTTTCCGCGCGTGGCCCCCGTCCTGCTCGGGGCGGCCGTTCTGCTTCCGGTGCTCGCGCTGCTCGGTTTCTATCAGCAAGGACGGACGATCCTGCAACTGGCGCAGCAGCCGGAGTGGCGCGCTCAGGTACTTACTCCGGCCCGGACCGGCACGGCCGCCCAGCGGGCCAATCTTGTGCAATTGCGAGACTATTTCCTGTTGGCTTACGCCGGCGCGATCGGCCTGGTCTTCGCGGCGCGCGGCGCGCGTGCGTGGCGGGAACGCCGTGGCGGCATGGTTCGCTTGACCTACCCGGACCGGACCATTCGCGTGCCGCGAGGCTTGAGCGTGCTGGAGGCGAGCTTTCGCTACAAGGTGCCCCATGCCAGCGTTTGCGGCGGCAAGGGGCGCTGCTCCACCTGCCGGATCCGCATCATCGGCGATCGCAGCCGGCTGCCCAAGCCCTCGGCGAGGGAATCCTTCGTGCTCGACCGCGTCGGCGCCAGCGTCGACCCGGCGGTGCGTCTCGCCTGCCAGCTGCGGCCGCAAACCGATATCTCGCTGGTGCCGATCCTGCCGCCGCAAGCGAGCACTTCGTTCGTGTACGGCAAGAGCCGGATTCACCTCGGCGAAGAACGCTACGTCGTGTGCATGTTCGTCGACATGCGCGGCTCGACCAAAATGGCGGAAAAACGCCTGCCGTTCGATACCGTATTCATCATCAATCGGTTTCTGGCGGCCGTCTCGCAGGCGGTGATCGAAGCCGGCGGCCAGCCGAACCAATATCTCGGCGATGGGCTGCTGGCCTTGTTCGGGCTCGACACCGATCCGGCGACGGCCTGCCGCCAGGCTCTCAACGCCGCCGCGATGGTTGCCGGCAACGTCGACCATCTCAACAGTGTGTTCGCCGACGCCGAGCGCGATCCGATCCGGTTCGGAATCGGGATGCATGCGGGAGAGGTGATCGTCGGCGACATCGGCTATCGCGATGCGGTGGTATTCACCGCGCTGGGAGACACCGTGAACGTCACATCGCGGCTGGAGGCGATGACCAAGGAGCTGGGGTGCCAAGTCGTGCTGTCGGACGAGCTTTGCAACACCGCGGGCATCGCCGCAGACGCGCTGCCCTCGACCGAGGTCGCAATTCGCGGCCGCGCCGATCCCCTGATCGTTCGCACCGTGGCGAATGCCGCGATGCTGGCCAGCATGATCGATTCGCGACCGCCAGCATCCCAATCGGCTGCACGCGCGGGCGGCGAGCCCTTGCTCGAGGGGGGTCCCGAGCCGGCCGGGACCTTGTTGGAGGCTGCTCGAATCCCGCCCGCCGCCTAGACGTCGCGGCCGGAGGTTCGGACGCGAGCTTGCATCGACGCAGGCGCCTTGAAAAAATCTTGGCTTGGTACGTCCTTGGCTCCGTCCGGGAATAAAAACAGGGCCACTGCACTTTCCACGCATGCGCGGCCGTACCGCGGAACGGATTTGGCGCCGGGGGAGGGGCATGCTCCGCAAGCTCGCCATTGCCATTGCGATCCTGGCGGGGATTTTCGCCGGCATCTTCTGGATCCTGACGATCCCGAAGATCGTGTCCCGGAGCGAGCTGGGACCCCATACCGCCGATCTGGAGAACGGCAGGATCCTGTTCCACGCCGGCGGCTGCGCCTCGTGTCACGCGATTCCCAAGCAGGAAGACAAGAGCCGGCTCGGCGGCGGCTTGGCGCTCCCATCCGCATTCGGCACGTTCTACGCACCCAACATCTCTCCCGATCCCACCGACGGGATCGGAGCATGGACGGAAGCCCAGTTCGTCACTGCGCTCAAAGAGGGCACTTCGCCGTCCGGCGAGCATCTCTACCCGGCGTTTCCCTATACGTCGTATCGGCAGGTCGCGGTCGACGATTTGCGGGATCTGTTCGCGTATCTGAAAACGCTGCCCGCGGTTGCCGGCAGGACGCCCGACCATCAACTGCCGTTCCCGCTCGGATTTCGCCGTGGGCTCGGAATCTGGAAGCTGCTGTTCCTCGACGGCGGAAAATTCCGGCCGGATCCGCAAAAATCCCCGGCCTTTGAGCGCGGCGCCTATCTCGTCAACGGCGCGGGCCATTGCGCCGAGTGCCACAGCCCGCGCAATGTTCTCGGCGCCGTCATCGCCGGGCTGCGGTTCACGGGCGGGCCGAACCCGGCCGGACGCGGTTGGGTGCCCAACATCACCCAGCAGGAGCTCAAGGACTGGTCGGAGCCGGACATCGCCAATCTGCTCGAGACCGGCGAGACGCCGGAGGGCGACCGCGTCGGCTCCTCGATGGCCGAGGTGGTCCGCAGCACGACGCAACTGCCCGCGCAGGACCGCGCCGCAATCGCCGCGTACGTCAAATCGCTGCCGCCGGTCGAGGGGCTCAAGCCTCCCCGCAAGCACGAGCATCACGAACACTGAGCCCGCATCGACGCGTAGCCCGGATGGAGCGGCGCGTAAGCGTCGCGCAATCCGGGAGCGGCCGTTCCCGCATTCCGCTTTGCTCCATGCGGGCTACAGATCGGAAGCGGCTGTGAATCAGAACGCCTTGAAGGTGATGATGGTCCGCGTGTCGAGGATGCCGGGGATCGTCTGCACCTTCTCATTGACGAAATGGCCGACGTCGGTTCCGTCCTCGACGTAGAACTTCACCAGCAGGTCGAAATCCCCGGCGGTCGAGTAGATCTCCGAGGCGATTTCCGCGTCGGCAAGCTTGTCGGCCACCTGGTAGGACTTTCCCAGCTGGCATTTGATCTGGACGAAGAAGGGGACCATGATTTGCCTCGTGCCGGCGCGGCGGCGGTCTGAGCCAGAGTTGCGGCAATCGAGCAAAAAGCCGCGGTCCTGGCAAGCGTGGGCCGGCGTGTCCGCGCAGGACCGCGGCATTTGACTTCGCTTCCCCGATTTGTTGGGTTGAACGCGACGACTCCCGGGATGCCGCGATGGCCGACGTGCGCCTCTATGCGCTGCTCGATCCCGAGATTTCCGGCGAGCGCCTGCCGGAGCTGGCGCAGGCGGTGATCGAGGGCGGGGCGACGCTGATCCAGCTGCGCGACAAGCGCGGCGAGACCCGCCGTCTGCTCGCCGAAGCGCGCGTGCTCAAGCGGGTGCTGGCGCTGCACTCCGTGCCGCTCATCGTCAACGATCGCGTCGACGTGGCGCTCGCGGCGGGAGCCGACGGCGTCCACGTCGGCCAGGACGACATGCCGGCCGAGGAGGCCCGCCGCCTGCTCGGAGGCGACGCGGTGATCGGGCTCTCGATCAAGACCGTGGACCAGGCGAGAGCCGCGCCGCTCGATCTCATCGACTACGTCGGTGTCGGCGGCGTTTACGCCACCAGATCGAAAGACAATCCGGAGCCCCCGATCGGGGCTGCGGGATTGCGCACGCTGGTCGAGGTGATTCGCGCGCGGGCGCCGGCGATGCCGATCGCGGCCATCGCCGGGATCGACGAGACCAATGCGGCCGAGGTGATCGCCGCCGGAGCCGACGGCATCGCGGTGATCGCGGCGCTGGCGCGTGCACAAGATCCCGCGGCCGCGGCGCGAAGATTGCGCGCCATCGTCGACGGCGGGCTGCGGGCGCGGGTCGGATTATGACGATCCCGATCGCGCTCAGCATCGCCGGCTCGGATCCGAGCGGCGGCGCCGGCATCCAGGCGGAC
Source organism: Alphaproteobacteria bacterium (assembly GCA_005884745.1). Taxonomy (GTDB): domain Bacteria; phylum Pseudomonadota; class Alphaproteobacteria; order Rhizobiales; family Xanthobacteraceae; genus AP-16. The sequence goes on along the minus strand of VAZU01000120.1, from coordinate 918 downwards.
CTCAAGACGTTCTCGGCGCTCGGCGTCTACGGCGCAACGGTGATCACCGCGCTGACCGCCCAGAACACGCAAACCATCGCGGCGATCGAGATGGTGTCGCCGCAATTCGTCGCCGCGCAGATCGACGCGGTGTGCGGCGATCTCGCGGTCGGCGCGGTGAAGATCGGCATGCTGGGCACCGCACCCGTGATCGAGACGGTGGCGGAGGCGCTGGACCGTCATGCATTGAAGAACGTGGTGCTCGATCCGGTGATGATGGCCGGGACCGGACGCGAGCTCCTCGCGTCCGATGCGATCGATGTGCTGCGCCGGATGCTCGTCCCACGGGCGTCGATCCTCACGCCCAATCTGCCCGAAGCGGCGGTCCTGCTCGATCAGCCGATCGCGCAGGACGAAACACAAATGCGCGCCCAGGCCGAGCGGCTGCTCCGCCTGGGTGCCCGCGCGGTGCTGATCAAGGGCGGGCATGCCGGGGGGGCCGAGAGCGTCGATTTTTTTGCCGACGGCAGGGTCGAGCTGCGGCTGCCGGCCCCGCGCATTGCCACGCGGAACATCCACGGCACCGGCTGCACGCTCTCCGCCGCGATTGCCGCCGGCCTCGCCAAGGGCCTGGCGCCGGCCGAAGCCGTCGGCCAAGCCAAGGCCTATGTGACGGCGGCGATTGCGGCCGCGGATCGGCTCTCGGTCGGCCGTGGCCCGGGCCCGCTGCATCATTTCCATGAATGGTGGTGAGTGTGACGTGCGGGGAAAAATCATGAACTCGAAGTCTGGGCACTTTGTGAACAAGACGGCAGAACTCCTCGTGCTGATCGCTCGCTTTGCTGGGCACTCATTGGCGTCGGCGATTCGATTCGTTATCCTTCTCGTGGTCACACTCATCCCTCTTTGCTCGGTATGCCGCTCATTTTCTCGTGAACA
>VAZU01000119.1 GCA_005884745.1 Alphaproteobacteria bacterium | reverse complement strand
AAAACACTTCGCCGTCGAGCACATAGCAGGGCGATCCGAAGGCATCGGCCGCGATGGCGTCGCGCACATTGGCTTCGTATCGCTTCTGCGCCGCGTCGGCCTTGGCGGCGGCCAGAAGCTCCGCCGCCGGAAGATCCGCCGCACGGGCAATGTCGATCAAGCTGTGCTCTTCGCCGAGATTTCGCTCGTGTTCCCATATCCCGGCAAAACCTCCGCGCAAAAAACGATCGGGATCATGCTCACGGGCGGCGGCGATCACGAAGCGATCCGCAAGATTCCCATCGAACGGCCAGAACTTGGGATGAAGATGCAAGGCAAGGCCGCGCTTCTCGCGCCAGCGCTGCAGCTCGAACATGCGGTATCGCTGCCGCGCCGGGTGACGCTTGGGGAGCGGCAGTCCGCCGGTGTCCGCAAAGACCTGGGCAAGCGCGACCGGCTTGTAATTCACCGTGACATGATGGCGGCGCACGATGTCCATGAAGAGCGCATGGCCGATATAGGCCCAGGGTGAAAGCAGCGAGAAATAATAATCGACGGTGCGGGGCATGGAGGCTCTCGACTGGATGTGACGGTCGGCAGGCTAGCATTCAAGGTGATCGCAATGCCACCGCGGCGCGATCGCAAAGCGCCGCCGAACATCACCGGATCGCGCAATTCGGAAACAACATCAGGTATTTGAAGCACGGGCGCGGATTCTTGACAGGGGGGTACCCCGTCAGTATGGTCCGCGCGGCTTTGGGGGTGGCTGAAATACCGGGAATTTCCTGCACTTGCGGGTGTGGCAATCATGGGCTCTCGCGACCAGGATCCCGGCTCTCGATCCACCGACGAGGCTGCTCTCTCTGCGAGGCTGAGGCGCCTCGGCGAACGGCTCGACCGCACCGGAGCGAGCCGGGCGAACGATACGGATCCGGCCCCTCGACCGAGGGCCGACACTTCCGGGCTTGCCCGCGGGTTCCGGCTTTCGACCGAGTTTGTCGCGGGCGTGCTCCTTGGAGCTTTGGTGGGCTGGCTGCTCGATCGCTGGCTTCACATCTCGCCGTGGGGGCTGATCGTGTTCCTGCTGCTCGGCTTCGCCGCGGGCGTGCTCAACGTGATGCGCGCCGCGGGCCTCGCTGCCAGCCCCGGCGGCGGGGCAAAGCGCCGAGAGAACTGATTTTTGCATCCGTCGGCACCGCTCCGGCGGGAACGAGCCGACGAGGACCGCAGCCGCGATGGCCGATCCGATCCATCAATTCCAGATCAACAAGCTGTTCACGATCGCCAAGATCGGTCCGCTTGAGATCGCGTTCACGAATTCCGCGCTGTACATGATCCTCGCCGTCACCGTGATCTGCGCGTTCCTGATCGGCTCGACTCGAGCCCGCGCGCTGGTGCCCGGAAGGCTGCAGTCGGTATCGGAAACGCTCTACGAATTCGTGGCCGACATGATCCGGGGCGCGACCGGCCCCGAGGGGATGCAATTCTTCCCGCTGGTGTTTTCGCTGTTTGCCTTCATTCTCGTCGCCAACGTGCTGGGATTGATCCCGTTCGCCTTCACGGTCACCAGCCATCTCATCATCACGGCGGCACTGGCGCTGCTGGTGTTTCTGACCGTGATCATCGCCGGGTTTTGGAAACACGGCGTGCGTTTCCTGAAGATCTTCGTGCCGAGCGGCATTCCGATGTATATCCTGCCGCTGATCACGGTGATGGAAGTGTTCTCGTTCTTCGTGCGGCCGGTCTCCCACAGCGTGCGGCTGTTCGCGAACATGCTCGCCGGCCATATCACGCTCAAGGTGTTCGCGGGCTTCGTCATCATGCTGGGTGCGGCGGGTGTGTTGGGCATGTTTGGCGCGATCCTGCCGCTCGCGCTCACCATCGCGCTCACCGCGCTGGAGTTGCTCGTCGCGGTCCTCCAAGCCTACGTGTTCGCAATTCTCACCTGCATCTACCTCAACGATGCGCTGCATCCGGGCCACTAACGGCTCATCCATTCAGGGATCAACCAAGAGGAGCTCTCGTCATGGATCCAATTGCTGCGAAATACATCGGTGCCGGCATCGCCTGCATCGGCATGGGCGGCGCCGGCGTCGGCGTCGGCACCATCTTCGGCCATTATCTCGCGGCGGCGATCCGCAATCCTTCCGCGGCCGACGGCCAGTTCCCGCGACTGATCTTCGGCTTCGCGGTGACCGAGGCGCTTGCCATCTTCTCGCTGCTGATCGCCCTGCTGCTGCTCTATGCCGTGTGAGCGGCGGATCGGGACGACGGCGGCCGGACGGCGGTTCCGCGTGATGGATCGGAGCGGATAATGGCCGAAACCAACGCGCATACCGAGGTGCCTGCGGGCGGCAAGGTGATGTTTCCGCCGTTCCAGAAGGAGACCTTCCCGTCTCAGCTGTTCTGGCTGGCGATTACCTTCATCGCACTCTACGTGGTCATGGCGAGGATCGCGCTGCCGCAAATCGGCGCGATCTTTCAAGCGCGGCGCGACCGCATCAGCGGCGACCTCGCCGAGGCGCAAGAGCTCAAGAACCAATCCGAAACCGCTCTTGCCGCATACGAGAAGGCGCTCGCCGAGGCGCGAGGTCGGGCGCAGAGCATCGCGGACGAGGCCAGCCATCGGCTCAATGCCGAAGCGGAGGAGCGCCGCAAGACGCTCGAATCCGAGCTCAACGCCAAGCTGGCCGCGGCGGAACGGACCATCGCGGCGACCAAATCGGCGGCCATGGCCAATGTGCACGCGATCGCCGCCGACGCGGCCGCGGCGATCGTCGAGCGGCTGAGCGGGGCCGTGCCGGCGGATTCCGCGGTCAAGGCCGCGGTCGAGGACGCGCTCGAGGGATAGCCATGTTCGAAGCCGAGTTCTGGGTCGGCGTCGCCTTCTTCGTGTTCGTGGCGTTCCTCGGCTACGTCGGGGCGCATCGCATGATCCTCGCCTCGCTCGATCAGCGCCGCGACAAGATCAAGAGCGAGCTCGACGAGGCGCGGCGGCTGCGGGAGGAGGCGGAGAAATTGCTCGCGGAATATCGGCGCAGGCAGCAGGACGCCGAGAGTGAAGCCCAGACCATCATCCGCAACGCGCAAGCCGAAGCCGAGCGCGTCGCCGAGGAGGCGCATGCGAGGCTGGAAGAGCTGATCGCGCGGCGCACCGCGATCGCCCAGACCAAGATCGCCCAGGCCGAGGCGCAGGCGCTCGCCGACGTGCGCGCCGCCGCCGCCGATGCCGCCGTCGTGGCGGCGGAGAAGATCCTCAGGCAAACCGCCAAGGGCAAGGTTGCCGACGATCTCATCGCCAAGGGCATCGAGGACGTCAAAGCCAAGCTGCACTAGTCGCTGAGTTGTCATTCCGGGGCGCGGGCGTCAGCCCGCGAACCCGGAACCCACGAACACTGCTTCTGCAAAACCGCTGCGATCGTGGTCATGGATCCCGGGTTCCCTCGCTTCGCTCGGGCCCCGGGATGACGGGACTCCTACTGTTCGTTCAGCTGCGGCGGTGGATTGGTCCACCGCAGCACCGGCCGGCGGGCGGCGCGGGTCTCGTCGAGCCGGCCGCGGGGAGCGTGCCGCGGCGCATTGACGAAACGCGCCTTCTCGCCGCGCTTGGCGGCCATGGCGAGATCGCGCAGCGTGGCGATGAACAGGTCGAGCGAGGCCTTGCTCTCGGATTCGGTCGGCTCGATCAGCATGGCGCCGTGCACGACCAGCGGGAAATACACCGTCATCGGATGATAGCCCTCGTCGATCATGGCCTTGGCGAAGTCGAGCGTGGTGATGCCGCAGCCCTCGAGCCAGCGGTCGTCGAACAGCACCTCGTGCATGCAGGCGCGCTCGCCGAACGGCAGCGACATCAGGTCCTGCAGGCCGGCGCGGACATAATTGGCGTTGAGCACGGCGTCCTCGGATGCCTGGCGCATGCCGTCGCCGCCGTGCGCGAGCATGTAGCTCATCGCCCGCACGAACATGCCCATCTGGCCGTGAAAGGCGGTGAGCCGCCCGAACGGCTCGGCGCCCGGCTCGGCCTCGCCGGCGTGCTCGACATAGCGCAGCCCGCCGGCGTCGCACACGAGGTAGGGCACCGGCGCGAACGGCGCGAGCGCGGCGGAGAACACCACGGGACCCGAGCCGGGCCCGCCGCCGCCGTGCGGCGTCGAGAAGGTCTTGTGCAGATTGAGATGCATCGCGTCGATGCCGAGATCGCCGGGCCTCGACTTTCCGGCGATCGCATTGAAATTGGCGCCGTCGGCATAGAAGAACGCGCCCGCCCGGTGCACCGCCTCGGCAATCGCGACCACGTCGCGCTCGAACAGCCCGCAGGTGTTCGGGTTCGTCAGCATGATGGCGGCGACTTCGGCGGACAGATGTTTCTCGACCTCGGCGGCATCCACCGTGCCGTCGCTCCGCGCCGGCACCGCCTCGACCCGATAGCCCAGCAGCGCCGCGCTCGCCGGATTGGTGCCGTGGGCGGATTCCGGCACCAGCACGATCGAGCGCGCTTCCCCGCGCGCGGCAAGCGCCGCCTTGATCGCCATCAGGCCGCACAATTCGCCATGCGCGCCGGCTTTTGGGCTCAGTGCCACCGCCGCTGCGCCGGTGAGCTCGCGCAGCCAGTGCCCGAGTTCGGCCAGAAGCGCGAGCGCGCCCGGAACCGTCGAGAGCGGCTGCAGCGGATGGATGTCGGCAAAGCCGGGAAGCCGCGCCATCTTCTCGTTGAGGCGCGGGTTGTGCTTCATGGTGCAGGAGCCGAGCGGAAACATGCCGGTGTCGATGCCGTAGTTCTTGCGCGAGAGCCGCACGTAATGGCGCAAAGCTTCGGGCTCCGACAATCCGGGAAGTCCGATCCCGGGTTTGCGCTCGAGCAAACCTAGACGCGGCGAGAAATCCGCAGGCGTCTCGATGTCGACGCCGGTCACCTCCGGCCGGCCGATCTCGAAGACGAGCGCTTCCTCGATGTCGAGCGCGCGATTGCCCGTGAACGTGTCGGCGGGAATCGAGCCGCCGAACTCGGCCGGGCGGGTTTGCCGGTTCATCGCAACACCTCTCGCAAGGCCGCCGCATAGGCGGAGATGTCCGCCGCGGTCGTGGTTTCGGTCGCGGCGACGACAATGAGGTCGGCAAGCTCCGGCCGTCGCGGCTCGAGCCGCGACACCGGCACGCCGCCGAGCACGCCCTTTCTCGCCAGCGCTTCGATCACCGCCGCGGCACTTCCCGGCACGCGGATGGTGAACTCGTTGAAGAAATGCCCGTTGCGAACCGCAACGCCCGGGACCGCCGCCAGCTTGTCCGCAAGCTCGACCGCGTGCGCGTGGTTGAGGCGGGCGAGCCGCGTAAGGCCTGCCTCGCCGAGCAGGCTGAGATGAATGCTGAACGCGAGCGCGCACAGGCCGGCGCTGGTGCAGATGTTGGAAGTCGCCTTCTCGCGCCGGATATGCTGCTCGCGCGCCGATAACGTGAGCACGAAACCGCGCCGGCCGGCGGCGTCCATGGTGGCACCGGCGAGCCTTCCCGGCATCTGCCGGACGAATTTCTGCCGGCTGGCGAACAGGCCCACATAGGGGCCGCCGAAGCCGAGCGGGTTGCCGAGCGACTGGCCCTCCGCGACCACGATGTCGGCACCGCATTCGCCGGGCGGGACGAGCAGGCCGAGCGCGACCGCCGCACGCGCCTGTTCGGCGATCGGCCGGAGGTCGGTCAGATGGCCGTAAAAATCCGGGAACTGCACGACCACGCAGCTCGTCTCGGCGTCGATTTCGAAGTGTTGCCCGGCGCCGGCCGGATGCGGCTGCAGCGCGACGACCTCGTCCCCCGCCATGGCCGAGACGGTCGCGATCGTGGCGCGATAATGCGGATGCAGATTTCCCGCCAGCACCGCCTTGCGGCGCTTGGTGATCCGGTGCGCCATCAGCACCGCCTCGGCCGCCGCGGTCGAGCCGTCATACATCGAGGCATTGGCCACTTCCATGCCGGTCAGCATGGCGACTTGAGTCTGAAACTCGAACAATGTCTGCAGCGTGCCTTGGGCGATCTCGGGTTGATAGGGCGTATAGGAAGTAAGGAACTCGGAGCGCTGAATCAGGTGGTCGACGCTCGCCGGAATGTGATGCCGATAGGCGCCGCAGCCGATGAAGAACGGCACGGATCCGGCCGCCATGTTGCGAGCCGCCATTTGCGCAAGCGTCCGCTCGACTTCGAGCTCGCTCTTGCCGGGCGGCAGATCCGGCGCGCGCAATGTTGCGGCCGGAACGTCGGCGAACAAATCATCGATGTGGCGCACGCCGACGCGGGAGAGCATCTCGGTGCGATCCTCGGGAGTGAGCGGAAGATAGCGCATCAGTGATTGAACCCTTCATGTTTGGCGGCGATCGATCGAAGCGCGACAAACAAACCGTTCCCGTTACGCGATCGTCTCTACGTAACGTCGGTATTCTTCGGCGCTCATCAGCGCGCCGAGCTGTTTCGGATCGGAGAGCTTGAGCTTGAGGAACCAGCCTTTGCCTTCCGCGTCCTCATTGACCATGGCGGGCGCGGCTTCGAGCGCGTCATTGACCGCGACGACTTCGCCGGCGGCCGGACTGTAGACCTCGCTCGCGGCCTTCACCGATTCGACCACGGCGGCTTCCACGCCTTGCTCCAGCCGCTTGCCGACGGCCGGCAGCTCGACATAGACGACGTCACCCAGCTGCGATTGCGCGTAGGTGGTAATTCCGACCACGCCGACATCGCCATCGAGCCGGATCCATTCATGGTCTTTGGTGTATCTCACGTCGGCCATCCCTCAACCTCTCGCGTCGACGTCTCGCCGGCGTCGGCCCGGCTCCGGATGCATCTCTGCTCAAGTGCGATAGTAGCGGTGCGGCACGAACGGCATCGGCACGATCCTGGCGGGCAGTTCCTTGCCCCGCACCGGCATGATGACGGCAGTGCCCGGCGTTGCGAACCGAGCGTCGACATAGCCCATCGCGATCGGTCGGCCGACGCTCGGTCCAAATCCGCCGGACCTCACCTTTCCGATCGCGGTGCCCTCGAACAGGATGTCCGCCCCCTCCCGCGCCGGAATGCGGCCGCCCATCTCCAGGCCGACGCGCCGCCGGTCCGGTCCGCGCTGCAGCTCGTCGAGAATCCGGGATGCTCCCGGGAACCCGCCTTCCTGGCGCCGGCGTCCGCCGATCGACCAGGCAAGCCCGGCCTCGACCGGCGAGGTGCTCGCGTCGATATCGTGCCCGTAGAGGCACAAAGCCGCCTCCAGGCGCAGCGAGTCGCGGGCGCCGAGCCCGATCAGCTTCACTTCCGGATGCGCGAGCAGCCGCTCCACGATGGCGCGGATCCGAATCGCCTTGACCGAAATCTCATAGCCGTCCTCGCCGGTGTAGCCCGACCGGCTGACCTGGCATTCGATGCCGTCGAATCGCGTGGTGTTCGCGCTCATGAACGCCATGGTCGCGGTGTCCGGCGCGTGCCGGGCAAGCACGGCGGCGGCACTCGGTCCCTGCAGCGCGATCAACGCCCGATGCTCGGCCCGCAGCAGCTTGACGTTGGGCGGCAAGGCGCGTTCGAGGTGCTCGTAATCGACCGCTTTGCGCGCGGCATTCACGACGAGCATGAGCACGCCGTCCTCGTCGGGGTCGGCGGAACGCGTCACCATCAGGTCGTCGATGATGCCGCCTTCCT
>VAZU01000111.1 GCA_005884745.1 Alphaproteobacteria bacterium | reverse complement strand
ATCTGCGAGCGCACCACGTTGAGCTTGTCGATCCCGAACATTCGTTGCTCCGCCGCGGTCATGGCGCGGCGACGATCGGCGCGCACGTCGGCGACGAGCAGCATGTAGGGGCTGTCGCGATCGAGCTCGAACCATTCGGCGATATCCTCGCGCAGCACCGAGGGCGCGAAGGGCCGGAACGATTCCCGAAATTTCACCTTTAGATTCAGCATCTTCTGCATGGTCGGCGAGCGCGGATCGCCGAGAATCGACCGGTTTCCGAGCGCCCGCGGACCAAACTCCATGCGGCCTTGAAACCAGCCCACGGCCTTGCCGGCGGCGAGCGCGTCGGCAGTACGGGCGATGACCCTGTCGTCGGAGAGCATTTCGAACCGGGCGCCGGCGCCGGCCAGGCGGACGGCGATCTCGCGGTCCGGGAACGACGGACCCAGATAGGCGCCGTTCATGCGATCGCCGCCGCCGACCCGCGGCTTGCCGAATTCGGTGTGCCAGGCCGCGAGCGCGGCGCCGACCGCGCCGCCGGCGTCGCCCGCCGCGGGCTGGATCCAGATGTCGCGAAACGCGCCGTCGCGCAGGATCTTGCCGTTGGCCACGCAGTTGAGCGCGACGCCGCCCGCGAGGCAAAGATCGGGTATGCCGTATTCCCGCGCCAGCGTCCGGGTCAGGCGCAGCAGGATCTCGTCCGTCACGGCCTGGATCGAGGCCGCGACGTCCATGTGGAACTGGGTCAGCAGCTCGGTTCGCGGATCGCGCACCGGCTCGCCGAACAGACCCGCGAATCGGCCGTTGGTCATCGTCAGGCCGGTGCAATAATTGAAATACGACTGATCGAGACGAAACGTTCCGTCTTCCTTCAGGTCCACGATCTTGTCGAGGATCAGATCCTTGAACCGCGGTTCGCCATAAGGGGCAAGGCCCATGACCTTGTATTCGCCCGAGTTGACCTTGAAGCCGGTGTAGTAGGTGAAAGCCGAGTAAAGCAGCCCGAGCGAATGCGGGAAATGCAGCTCCTTTTCGATCTCGAGCCGGTTGCCGCGTCCGATGGCGACCGTCGACGTCGCCCATTCGCCGACGCCGTCGATCGTGAGCACGAGGGCTTGCTCGAACGGCGAGGGAAAGAAAGCGCTGGCGGCATGACTGTAGTGATGCTCGGCGAACAGCAACCGCTCGCGCACGTCGTTACCGGCGCCCGCCTTCCTGAGCTCCTTGACGAGCAGGTCCTTCAGAAACAACTTCTGCTTGACCCAGAGCGGCATCGCCTTGCGGAAGGACGTGAACCCCCGCGGCGCGAAGGCCAGATAAGTCTCGAGCAGCCGCTCGAATTTGAGGAAGGGCTTTTCGTAGAAGACGACCCAGTCGACGTCGCCGAGCTCGATCCCGGCTTCGGCGAGGCAGGCGGCGACGGCGCCATGCGGGAACGACGGATCGTGCTTCACGCGCGTGAAGCGCTCTTCCTGTGCCGCCGCGACGATGTCGCCGCCGACGATCAGCGCCGCCGCGCTGTCGTGATAAAACGCCGAAATGCCGAGGATCCGCAAGACGATCTCAGAACAGCGTATAGATGAACGGCGCGAATGCGGAGCCGGCCGTGAGCACGACGAGGCCGCCGAACACCACCGACATCAGGATGATCGGCAGCAGCCAATATTTCTTGCGCACCCTGAGAAACTGCCAAAGCTCCGCCAGGAAACTCATGATCCCTCAGAATTGGCGTTTCATCGTGCTCTGCCCCCCGCCGGGCGGATCGCGAGTCACCCAGTAGCTCGCCCGGTCGGGCTCCCGCTCGAGCCCGAGCAAATCCCGTCCCGCAAGGCGCAGGATCAGGCTGGTCGGCACGAACGTCGTCACATAGAGCAATCCCATGACGATCGGGGTGACGACGGCGCCGAGCAGCAATCCGAGCCGGAACCAGATGACGTTCAGCGGGCGCAGCACGGCCGGCCGCAGATAAGCCAGGGTCAGAAATGCCGCAGCGGCGAGGAGCGCCCACAGGTGAGGAGCGCCGCCCCTGATCAGCGGCCAAAACCCGATGATCGCGAAGGCAATGGCAAAGACGTGGCCGAAGCTGCGCTCCGACCCCATCTCGACATCCTGGTGTTTTCCGGGCGGCTCGATCATCGGCCTCGAAAACTCAAGTTGGACCGCATACTCCGGAGCCGTCGATGACAGGCAGCACCGATGGCTCAGCCACGCCGCCCACCGGGGCCCGGAGCACCAAACGTTCGCAAGGCGAGGACTTGATCAATGCTTTAGCAGCCCGAGACTTCCAGTCAACGGCTAGAAGCGAGTCGGTACGTCGCAATTCGGCCATAAATACGGCGGGTCTCCGGGTCCCGGATTTGCCCGCGCCGCGGAGAAGACGGCCTTCAGTTCGGCTCGAGATCGTGCGAAGCAGGCGAATGCGGCGCGTGGTGTATTGCATGCCTGGCAAAAAAAGCGGCCTCTCGGGTTCACCGGTACTTCGAGTGCAGGTCCCATCTCCCCGTTAAGGGACGGGGTGAAGGGGACAGGATGCAAGAATTTCCCCTGAAGCATCGTGCCCCCCTCACCCGGCCGCTACGCGGCCGACCCCGGATCGGGTCCGGGCCAGGCTCTCTCCCCCTCGGGGAGAGGTGGAGAGAGCCTCACCCGCGGCGTGTCGCATCCGCGCCAAGGGTGTAAGCGGCATGGCACGGATCAGCGTCGCCATGATGACTCACAACGAGACCGCCGAGTTCCGGTGGCTGATGGAAGCGTTGGTGCCGGCGCTCGACGTCATCGACGAGATCGTGATCGTCGACGATTTCTCCGGCGCCGAGTTCACCGCGGCGGTTCGCGAGTTCGAAGACACGATGCCGCTGCGGTTCGTTCAGCGCGCGCTCGGCAAGAATTTCGCCGCGCAACGCAACTACATGAAATCGCTGTGCCGCGGCAGGCTCATCTTCTTCCTGGACCCCGACGAGCTGCCGACCACGCGCCTCCTGCGCGGATTGCCCAAAATCCTGCAGATGATGGAGGCGCTCGACATCGACGCCTGCCAGCTGCCGCGCTTGAACGTGTGGCTGCCGGGCGATCGGCTCGTCCACCCCCGCAGCGTCGATCTCGACGACGAGCGGCTGAAAGTTTTGTGGGAGGACCAGTTCCGGATGCTGCGCAACCTGCCGCACCTGCACTGGACCCTGCGGTTCAACGAATATCTAACCGGCGTGCGCCGCGGCTATCGGTTTCCTCACACGCTCGATTACGCCCTGCTGCATTGCAAGACGCATGGCCGGCAGGCGCGCCAGTGGGTGTTCTATCACTCGATCCGCATGCGGCATCTGAGCCGGATGAAGAACTCGGTGCTCAAGCGCCTGCCGTGGCGAACGCGAACCCAATGGGTGTCCGCCGACGTGCCGATTTGAGCGAGGGGAACGATGTGTAGCCCAGATGAAGCGAAACGAAATCCGGGATTCTACCCCGCATTCCCCTTCGCTCCATGCGGGCTACGATTGAATCACAGCACCAGATCGCTCGCCGGATCGATCAGGTGCATGTGGTCGAGGTTGGCGTAGAGCCGCATCGGCTCGCCCGGGCCCTTCGCGCTCGACGGTTCGACCCGCCCGCAGACTTCGATGCCCTTCACGGTGAAGAACACCATGGTCTCCATGCCCATCGGCTCGACGACGTCGAGCGGAACCGTGAACTCGCAAGCCGAGCCGCGCTGCTCGCTGCGCGGCTCGGTGATGTGCTCGGGCCGCAGGCCGAGCACGAGCTCCTTGCCGACCAGGGCCTTGTACTTCGGTGCGCGATTCTCCGGCACCGGGAACGACAGCTTGTCCGAGATCTGCAGGTTCAGCCCGGCGCCGCTCTGCTGCAGCCCGCACGGGATGAAGTTCATGGTCGGCGAGCCGATGAAGCCGGCGACGAACCGGGTCCTGGGCTTGTGATACAGATCGTTCGGCGTGCCGACCTGATCGACCCGCCCGCCGTTCATGACCACGACGCGGTCGGCAAGCGTCATCGCCTCGACCTGATCGTGGGTGACGTAGACGGTGGTGGTCTTGACCTTCTGGTGCACGCGCTTGATCTCGGTGCGCATCTGCACCCGCAGCTTGGCGTCGAGGTTGCTCAGCGGCTCGTCGAACAGGAACACCTTCGGATTGCGGACGATGGCGCGGCCCATGGCGACGCGCTGGCGCTGGCCGCCCGACAATTGCTTGGGCCGGCGCTGCAAGAGATCGGTGATGTCGAGGATTTTCGCCGCGTGCTCGACCCGCTCGCGGATCTCGGGCTTGGGCACGCGCCGCAGCCGCAACCCGAACGACATGTTCTCGAACACGGTCATGTGCGGGTAGAGCGCGTAATTCTGGAACACCATGGCGATGTCGCGGTCCTTGGGCGGGACGTCGTTGACCTTTTCGGTGCCGATGAAGATGTCGCCGCCCGAGACTTCCTCCAGGCCGGCGATCATGCGCAGCGTGGTGCTCTTGCCGCAGCCCGACGGCCCGACCAGCACCAGGAACTCCTTGTCGGGAATCTCGAGGTTGACGTTGCGTACCGCTTCGACCTCGTCGTATTTCTTCGACACGTTTCGCAGAGCGACCTCAGCCATCTTGCACTCCACCCTCTGGCGCCACGGCGATCGTTCGTCGCCGTGATTATCCCTTGGTTGCGCCGGCGGTGAGACCGGCGATGTAGTAATCCATCAGGAAGGCATAGATGACGAGCGGCGGCGCCGCGGCGATGAGCGCGCCGGCCATCAGCATGCCCCATTGATAGACGTCGGCGCGGATCAGGCTGGTCACGGTGCCGACCGTCAGCACCTGCTGATCCGAGCTGTAGAGGAACGCCATCGGATAGACGAAGGCGGCCCAGGAAACCGTGAAGGCGAAGATCGTGGCCGCGATGATCCCCGGCAGCGCCACCGGAATGAAGATCCGGGTGAGCATCTGCAAATGGTTGGCGCCGTCGATCACTGCCGCCTCGTCGAGCTCCTTGGGAATGCTGGAGAAATATCCAATCATGATCCAGGTGCAAAACGGCACGGTGAGCGTCGGATACACCAGCACCATGCCCCAATAAGAGTTGAGCAGGCCGAGCCCGCGCACGATC
>VAZU01000158.1:15141-17106 GCA_005884745.1 Alphaproteobacteria bacterium | reverse complement strand
TCGCCGCATTGAGATCAAAACGACCCTTTCGCGGCGGCGCTTTCTTGATGTGCTCGCGGATCCGGTCGATGATGTCTCCGGCGCGATCGGAATCGCCAACGACACAGTCGATCGCGTCCCTGACCTCGCCGAGTTCCGGCGGCCGTTGGTCCAGAAAATTCAGCGCCGCACGGGCGTTGTTGCGCGCGCTGGCGATCGGTTGCGTGATCTCGTGAGCCAGCGAGGCGGCCAGTTCGCCCATCATGCTCACGCGGTTCATGTGCGCGAGATCCGACTCCAGCTGGCGCAATGCTTCCTCAGCGCGTTTGCGCTCCGTCAAGTCGAGAACGAAAGCGACACCTTGATTCCCGTCTTCTTCGAGGGTTGCCGCGCCGATCAGCACGGGAACACGGCTGCCGTCTTTCCGGAAGTACTCCTTCTCGATCGGCCGCAAAGTCCCGGTCATCTTGTGCTCTTGTACCCATCGCGCATCGCGATCCCGCCAATCCGGCGGCGTGAGATCCGTCCAGCGTATGCGGCCCGCGACAAGCTCCTCATGATTGTATCCCACCATGTTGAGAAAGGCTTCATTGGCCTCCCGAATCTGACCTTCAAAATCCCAGATGAAGATCCCAATAATGTTGGAGTCCACCAGGCGCCGGATCTTCGCTTCGCGCTCTTTGAGATCGCGATACAGCCGGGCGTTCTCCAACGAAATCGCGGCTTGCGACGCCAGCAATTTCAGCACAGCGAGCCGGGCCGAAGTGAAGACATGGGGCGTCAGGTTATTTTCCAGGTAGAGCACGCCGATCAGCTTGCCCTGATTGAGCAACGGCATGCAGAGAATGGAACGAGCATGGTGCTGCCGGATGTATGGATCGGTGGAAAACGGCTTCTGACCCGCGGCATCGTCGAGAATCACACTCTCTCTTGTATGCAGGACGTACTGGATGACCGACTCCGGCAGCACCGCTGCGGTCATGGCCTGATCGCACAGCTGCACGACGATCCCGTCGCCGCCTGTCGTGGCTTGCGTGGCGATCCGCGGCTCGGTCCATTGCGACAGAACCAAGACACCGCGCTCGGCACCTGCTTGCTCGAGTGCGGTACGCATGAGGATTTCGAGCAGTTTTTCCTGGACGATCTCGCCAGATACCGCTTGCGAGACCTTGAGCACGGTCGCGAGGTCAAGGTGTTCGACCGGTGCCGCGATCGTGCCCGTCGGACCCGGTGCGCCCTCGTCCTGCCTCAACGGCGGATGGAGCTGATCCAGTTGCCGCACCTTCCCGTCGGCCCCCCAGAGTAGATAGCCCCGCCGTGCGTTTCCCAGGTATAGATGCGCAATTTCCTCGAAGCCGCGCGCCGCGTAGAAGCGCGCCGCAAGCTCGTTGGCGAGCGCCTCGTTGTGAATGAAGCCGTTCGCACGAGCCGAGCGGATGGCCTGTTCGTAGAGCCGCTCGGCGTCGAGCTCGCGGCCGTCGAGGCGCGCGATCTCGGCGGCGACGAGCGCCGCGCGGTCTGCGAAGTTCGCCGGGCACAACTCGGCCCACTGCTCGAGCTGGTGATGGTGAGCGGCCAAGGCCGTTTCGTGCTCAATCCGTTCCGTGGTAGGTGCTGTGTCGCACAGCGCGGCGCGCGCGAGCGCGGTGTACAACTCATACTCCGCCTGATCGAAGAATCCTGGCGTCATGAGAAGCGATCGTGCGTTTGATGCTGCCGCAACGGCAGCGGCGTAGTCACCTGCGAAGAAACGCGCCTGGAGCTTGCGGACCCAGTACCAGCGGGCGGCGTTCGACAGTCGCGGATCTTCCGCAAGGTGGTGCTCGAACCTGCCCTCGTCGAACTCGGTATCGTTGAACGAACCGAACTCCTGGGTGAGGCCGCGCAAGGTGCGAACGAATCCCAGGATCGCGGTCGCGACGTCGAGGACGAGACGGAACCGGAATTGGCGCGCGAAGTCGAGGCTGGCCTCGGCCTCGCGCTGCA
>VAZU01000158.1:3916-15121 GCA_005884745.1 Alphaproteobacteria bacterium | reverse complement strand
GCCTGGTGCCCGCGTCGACTGCGCGCCGCACCAGACCGAGGCCCGCGCGAACGGGCTGCGTCCAGGGAGAAACGCGGCTCGCGAACAGAAAGTAGGCGCGGGCTTCGAAGCGATGCAACTCTCGGCGCTCCACCAGGTCCAGGCCGAGCTTGCCGAAACTGAACCCGGCTGAGTAATTGCCGAAACGGGGCCCCAGAAGCATGCCGAGGCAAACGTAGGCGAGGCACGACCCGTCGGTATAGCCATGCTCCAGGCTGAGGTTCGCCATCCGGCAGCTGACGAGGCAGAAGAGATTTTCATCCGTAAAGCCGGCTGATGCCACAACAGCGGTGAGGACATCCATCGTGGCGCGCCCCTCGGGGTCCGTAATCAGGAACAAATCGACGAGCGCCTCGATCGATCGACTCCCGACCTGCTCCCACAGGTGCTCGTATTCTCGCTGGACCTCCTCGTTCGTCGGGTGCGCCGACCACGGGATGCCGGCGTGGCGGAGATAGTTGAGGCATGCGTCGACGGCGGAGTCACTCCGTCCGAGCGTCGTGAGGAGGTCCACCCGCAGGCAGGTCATCGCAGCGAGATCGACGAGGCCTGTCGGGCGGGCCGACAGTAGGTTCAATCGGTTCTCTGCCGCCGCGACGTCGCCCGTCAGGAATTCGCACTCAGCGCGGCACCGGCAGCCAGATACATGAGCGCGGAGGCATAGGCGGTAGAAGCGATCGCCCGCTGGCCCGCCATCAGGTTCAGCTCGGCGACCTGCTCTCGCTCCTCGGGCGAATCGATCAGAGCGGCGCCGCGATTGAGCTGGCCGACGATCTCGAAGACATGCTCGGCGATCGCTTCCGGCGGTGTCTGCGCCGCGAGCAGCCGGCCGATCCGCAGATGCTCCGCGGCCCGCTCGCCCTCGGGGATGAGCGTGTAAGCCGCCTCCAGGACGCGATCGTGGACGAACCGATATGCGTCCAGCGTGCGCTCCACCAATTCCTGACGGACGGCCGGCCACAGAGCCGCGTGGACCTTCCCCTCCGAACTGCCGAGGACGATCGACAACATCGCGGTCTCGGCGCTGTTTCCGAGACAGGCCAGCTGCTGCAGTGCCCGGTGAGTCTCAGCCTGCAGGCGCGTCAGCTTACCGACCATGAGGTCGACCACGTTGTCGGTGTATCCCTTGGCGTGAATGCGCTCGAGATCCCAGGACCAGCGTGCAGCAGCATGATCGAAGACGAGCATGCCTTCGTCAGCGAGCGAAGAAACGAACTGATTGGTGAAGAACGGATTGCCGGCCGTCTTTTCATGTACTAGTCGGGCGAGCTGGTCGGCGTCCTCCGGCTCGCAGTGAAGCGCGTCCGCAACGAGCTGCCGCACGTCTTCGCACGCGAGCGGCGCAAGCGCGATCTCGTGCACGTCCGCTCCCGCGTTCCGGATTGCCTCGAGCTTGCGCGTCAGCGGATGCGCCGCCGTGACTTCGTTGTCCCGGTACGCGCCGATCAGCAGCAGGTGCGGCACGCCGGGTGGAGTCAGCAGATCTTCGAGGAGATCGAGCGTCGCCGCGTCGAGCCATTGCAGATCGTCGAGGAAGAGTGCCAACGGATGGTCCCGCTGGGCGAATACGCCGATGAACCGCCGGAACACCACCTGGAAACGCCTTCGCGCGTTCTGCGGAGGGAGCTCGGGAACCGGCGGCCCATTCGGGCCCAGCGCCTCCGCCAGAGCGTCACGCCAGCCACTCAGCTCGGCGTCGCTCTTGCCGAGAAGGTACCGAACGAGGCTCTGAAACCCTTGCGCCAGCGTCGCATACGGGATGTCGCGCTTGTATTGGTCGAACTTCCCCGACGCAAACAGTCCGCGCGGCGGCACGAGCACCTTATGAAGCTCGTTGACCACCGATGATTTGCCAATGCCGGAGTACCCCGACACCAGCACCAGCTCCGGCTTTCGGCCCGTCACCATCCGGTCGAAGGCGGTAACCAGCGTCTCGACTTCGCGCGAGCGCCCGTAGAGCTTCTCGGGAACGAGGAGCCGGTCGAGCATGTCGTGTTCGCCGAGCGGAAAGTCGTCGATCCGGCGCTCCGCCTCCCATGCGGCGAGGCAGCGCCGCAGGTCGCGTCCGACGCCGCCCGCGGTCTGGTAGCGATCCTCGGGTGTCTTGACGAGCAGTCTCATGATGATGGCCGAAACCGGGGCCGGGACATTCTCGAGCCGCTCGCTCGGAGGCACCGGCTTTCTGGCGATATGGCAGTGCACCCACTCCATGGGATCGGTCGCGGTGAACGGCAGGGAGCCCGTGAGCATCTGGTAGAGCGTGACACCGAGCGAGTAGAGGTCGCTGCGGGAGTCGATCGACCGGTTCATCCGTCCGGTCTGTTCCGGTGCCATGTAGGCGAGTGTGCCGGCGATCGTCTCGGGAGGCTCGGGCGACCGGCGCTCGCGGGAGAGGCGCGACGCAATGCCGAACCCAGTAAGCTTCACCTCTCCAGTCGTGCGGTTCACCAGGATATTGGCGGGCTTGATGTCCTTGTGCAGGAGGCCGCGTTGGTGGACCTTGCCCAGAGCCGAGGCGATGCTAACGGCGAGCCGCAAGAAGTTTCCCACCTCCATGGCTACGCCGTGCAGCCGGTCGAGGGGCTTGCCGCCGGGATCCTCGAGTACCAGCATAGTGCGACCGCCGTCGTGCACGAGCTCCAGCGGCTGCACCGCCCACGCGCCGTCCAGTTCATCCTTCAATCCGTATTCGTGAGCGAGGCGGTCGAGGCTTGAGGGCGACGGGTGCTCCCCGGCAGGCAGAACGACCAGCACGGCGCTCGGGTTGCCGTCATCGCCCAGGCGCCACCCTCGGCAGAAGACGCGTTCGCCGTCCTCCCACAAAACCTGACGGCTGCCATCCGGATACACGCCGTTTAGCGAAGACCGCATCATTTGTCGGACTCCGGCGCCGGGCTGCCCGCGCTGGGCAAGGTAAACTGAAATACGGCGCCGCGAGGTTCATTCGCCTCTGCCCACAGCCGGCCTCCATGGGCATCGATGATCGACCGGCAGATCGACAGCCCCATCCCCGTTCCGCTGGACTTGGCGGTGTAGAAAGCCTCGAAAATGCGTTCGAGATGCGTCGGATCGATGCCCGGCCCCGAATCGCGCACTTCCACGAGCACGCCGTCTGTCCGGTTTTGCTCGGTGCTGATCGACAACTCTCGAGCCCCTGCTTCGACCGAGCCCATTGCTTCGACCGCGTTCAGGACCAGGTTGAGTACGACCTGTTGCACTTGCACACGATCCCCCTGAACGGGAAACAACCCGTCCGCAAGCCCGGTCTGGACCGAGACGCCATTCTCGGTGATTGCGCTTCGTGCCAACACAATCACCTCATTGATCGCCGCATTGAGATCAAAACGACCCTTCCGCGGAGGTGCTTTCTTGATGTGATCGCGGATCCGATCGATGATGTCTCCGGCGCGATCGGAATCGCCAACGACACAGTCAAGCGCTTCCCTTACCTCGCCGAGGTTCGGCGGCCGCTGGTCCAGAAAATTCAGTGCCGCACGGGCGTTGTTGCGCGCGCTGGCGATCGGTTGCGTGATCTCGTGAGCCAGCGAGGCGGCCAGTTCGCCCATCATGCTCACGCGGTTCACGTGCGCGAGATCTGCCTCCAGCTGGCGGAGCCTCTCACGCTCCTCCTGCGCGCGTTTGCGTTCCGTCACATCTACTGCAGTGCCAATAAACGCGATCAGCTCGCCGTTTTCATCTACGACCGGATGGCCCGAGGAGGCGATGTGCCTGACCGTTCCGTCGGCCAGAAGAACCCGATACTCCTCGACGCTATCCACTCTTTCGCGAAGGCACTGCTCGAATTTCTGGCGCACCCGATCGCGGTCCTCGGGATGGATCTGCCGGCGAAAATTCTCGCGGCCCGGCGGGCTCTTCCGCGGATCCAATCCGAAAATTCGGAACATCTCCTCGGAACAATAGAGCACCTCCTCGGTGCGGGGATCCCAGGCCCAACTGCCCGTGTGGGTCAATCTCTGCGATTCCGCCAAATAGGCTTCGCTGCGGCGCAGAGCTTCCGCACTTTCACGGAGCGCCTCATCCGCTCGCTTGCGTTCGGTCACATCGCTGCCGGTGCCGCGATAGCCACGGAATTCTCCGTTGGCGTCGAAGACCGGCGTGCCGCTGGCCTTCACGTACATTGGCAGGCCGTTGCCGCCCACGGAGCAATAGACGAAGTCGCGGAACGGCTCACGTGCATCGAGAGTTTCCCGAACAAGCCGCCACTTCTCCGGTTCCGTTTCAAGATCGAGAGCGTGATCCCAGGATGCCGTGCCGATTCGCTCCGCCGGGTCCGAACCAAACGCATTCTCGGTCAACAGTGTGAATTTGTAGTCCGGACCGATTTCCCAGAACCAATCGGAGGCAGTTTCGGCGTAATCGCGGAACTTTGCCTCGCTCTCCCGCAATGCTTCCTCGGCGCGCTTGCGCTCGGTCAAATCGAGCACATAGGCCATACCCTGGTTGCCGCCCTCTTCGAATGTTGCCCCACCCATCAGCACTGGTACCCGAGTTCCATCCTTCCGGGTGTATTCCTTCTCGAACGGTGGAAAGTGGCCGCTGTTTTTTTGCTGTTCGATCCTTGCGTTATTCCTGTCGCGCCAGTCGGGCGCCGTCAGCTCTGTCCACTGCATGCGGCCCGAGACCAGGTCTTCGCGATCGTAGTTCACCATGCGAAGAAACGCGTCGTTGGCCTCGAGAATGCGGCCGTCGAAATCCCAGATGAAAATTCCGATGATGTTGGAGTCGATTAGGCGCCGAATTTTCGCTTCGCGTTCTGCAAGATCGCGGTTGGCGTGCGCAAGCGCCAGCGTGCGTTGCTTCTCGACTTCGAACAGGCGCACATTTTCGATCGCGATCGCCGCCTGGGCGGCGAAGGTCTCGAGCAGCGCGATCTGTTTGTCGGAGAACGGTCGGACCTCCATTCGCCGTACTAGAATTATTCCAACGGGGCGTCGCAAGCGTGGTGCGCCAACCCTGGCCTTTGACGATCCTGCTGCCCACCGGGTACTCGCGGTCCTCCGCGGCGATATCATGGACATGAATCGTCCGACGATCGCACGCGGCTCGTCCAGTCACCGTGTCTCGGTCTACGGGAAGGCCCTCGCGGCCATCCATAGTCGCCGAACTTTCCCCGTATGAAGCCACCAGCCGAAGAAGGTTGTCCTCCAGGCGCCAGATCCTCGCATTGCTCGCGTCGCACAGGCGTGCGGCATGTTCGGCCACCGCGTCCAGCACCGACTGAATCGGCGAGCTCGAGATGAGGCGCAGCATCTCGGAGGTGGCAGTTTGTTGCATCGTGGCCTCGGCAAGGCGCTCACGCGCGTGGGCGATCTCCCGTCTGCATGCTTTGAGCTGGTGTTCGAGATCGGCGCGGGTCTTGGTAGCTCGACCAACGCGCGCCTTCGCGCCGGTCAAGTGAAGCTTGCGACCTCGCGTTCGGCTATTCGCCCATTTGCGAGCCAAGGCCATCTCCATCGCCAGACGGCCCCAATGCTGGTCGTTACAGCCGGGGACGGGGGGCTGCGCGGAGAATAGCACACACGGCCTGGAGCGCGCGTCAGCATATTGACCTCGGTCGAGAAGCTCATCGCACACAAGAAGCGTGGAACGAGTGCGGTTCACGCGAGCATGCTCATGCCGACCAGTGCGCGCTGTGTGGATCTGACGATCCGCAGTCTCGTTAGCAGGAATTTGGAGCAATTTGCCGAACTTCACTCGCGCCAGGAAGCGCGCGGGGTTAGCTAGAGGCGAGCGCGGGCAAGTCGAGAGAATGGAGACTCAAATGGCAACCGCCACTCCACGAACACCCCGCGCAACTGGCGCAGCATCCGCCGAGGCGCCGTTATGAGCAGGCGAGTGGCCGATTTACTGGTCGAAACGCTGCAAGCATCCGGCGTGAAGACGTGCTACGGCATCGTTGGCGACACGATGAACCGGATCGCCCACGCCATCGACCGCAGCCAGATCGATTGGGTCCATGTGCGGCATGAAGAGGCCGGCGCTTTCGCGGCGGCCGCCGAGGCGTCGCTCACTGGGCGTCTCACGGCCTGCGCGGGAACCTGCGGCCCCGGCAGTCTCCATTTCATCAACGGCCTCTATGAAGCCAACCGCAACCGCGCGCCGGTCATCCTGATCGCAACCCAGATCGTGCGGCAGGACCTGGGATTCGAGTCCATCCAAGAGATCGATTTTGATGACGTGTTCAAGGGCTGCAGCGTGTATTGCGAGATGATCCTGACACCCGAGCAGGCCCGCCGCAAGACATCGCAGCCTGCCAGGCAGCCCTGACGAAACGCGGTGTCGCCGTGCTTGTCGTGCCGGCGGACGTCGCCAATGCCGCCTCCCATGACGAAGCGCCGTATGCTGTTCATGCGCGGCGTCCGCTAATTCGCCCGAGTGATGCCGACCTCGATGAGATCGCAGCGATTCTCAACAAGAGCGATGGGATCACGATTTATGCAGGCGCCGGCTGCGCGGGTGCCCATGACGAGGTCGTCGCCACGGCGGCGCGGTTGATGGCGCCAGTAGCCCACACGTCTCGCGGCAAGGACTTCCTCGAGTATGACAATCCTTACAACGTCGGGATGACAGGCATCATCGGTGGGGGCGCGGGCTATCATGCCGTCCTCGACTGTAACGTGCTGCTCCTACTCGGGGCAGATTTCGCTTGGAGCCAATTCTATCCAAATAGGGCGACAATCATCCAGATCGACATCGATCCCACCCATATAGGCCGACGTCATCCCGTCGCAATCGGGGCGGTTGGCAATATCAAAGCGACCTTGGAGGCTCTGCTACCTCGTCTAGAGCAGCACGAGGATGACGGGTTCCTAGTGGCCCATGTGAAGCGTTTCCAGAAGGACGTGGCGGCGGCGAAGGCTGAAACCGTGTCGGGTCCGGACGCCGCCATTTCGGGCACCTACCTGACGAAGGTTATCAACAAGTACGCGGCCGAGGATGCCTTGTTCGCGGCGGATGACGGGACAGCGACAGTCTGGATGCTTCGCCATATCGACACCGGCGGCAAACGGCGAACCTTTGCCAGCTTGCTCCACGGCACCATGGCGGGCGGGATGGCGTCGGCGCTTGGACTGCAAAAATGTCAGCCGGGCCGACAAGTGATCTGTCTGGCAGGCGACGGCGGGTTCGCCATGCTGCTCGGCGATCTCCTGACGACGGTCCAGGAAAACTTGCCGATCAAGATCGTCGTCTACGACAACGGCAAGCTCGGATTTGTCGAGATCGAGCAGAAGGCAGCCGGCTTGGTGCCGGTGTATACGGACTTGAAGAACCCCGACTTCGGCGAAGTCGCGAAGGCGATGGGCCTTTGGGGGGACAGCATCTCGAAGGCAGGCGATCTCGAGGAGGCCGTCCAGACTTGGCTCGCGCAGCCCGGCCCAGCGGTGCTGCATGTGAAGGTGAACCCAATGCAGCTGGTGATGCCGCCCTCGCCCCTCGTTGCACCGGAGGCGGTCGTCGGGATGGCGGTCTACAGCGCCAGGGCAATGCTGCACGGCAAAGGCCACGACGTCTGGGAAATGATGGTGGAGAACATCCCCTGATCTCATCAGGAGACCGCCAAATGACCACCGCCACGGCACTCAAACCTTCGGTACCAAAGCAGCCTCCGTCGCCGAACACGACGGGCAGGGTTATCGCGGCCGCAAAGTCCGCCTATCAGTATCCGCTCATCATCAAACATTTGTGGCATGCTCCGCTGCTCCAGGCTCGCGATCAGGAGATCGTCTATCGAGACTTGAGACGCTTCACTTACCGCGAGCTCAGGGAGCGGGTCGGCCGCCTGGCCTCCGCGCTTGCAGGAGTGGGCGTCCGGCCCGGCGATACGGTCGGGGTGCTGGACTGGGACAGTAACAGATTTCTCGAGGCGTTCTTTGCGGTGCCGATGATGGGAGCGGTGCTGCAGACCGTCAATGTCCGCCTGTCGCCGGAGCAAATTGCCTACACGATCAATCACGCCGGCTCATCGGTGCTCCTGGTCAACGACGAGTTCGTCCCGCTGCTGCAAGATCTCATGCCGCACCTCCCCAAAGTGACGCGACTTGTCGCGATGTCGGATCGCTCTGCGCCGCGGACCGGAGGCCTGTCGTTCGAAGGGGAGTACGAGACGCTCCTGGCTGCTTCATCGCCGGACTACCGCTTTCCGGACTTCGATGAGAATACCCAGGCAACCACCTTCTACACGACCGGCACAACGGGCCTGCCCAAGGGGGTCTATTACAGTCATCGGCAGCTGGTTCTCCACTGCCTGTCCGAGCTGGCCTTCCTCGGCATGGCCGGCAAGCACGGGCGGTTCTCCCGCGACGACGTCTATATGCCGATGACGCCGATGTTTCACGTGCACGCCTGGGGATTTCCGTGGGCGGCGACGCTTGCCGGCGTGAAGCAAGTCTACCCCGGCCGCTACGACCCGGCATTGCTCGTCAGGCTGATCGCGACCGAGGGCGTCACCTTCACGCATGGCGTACCTACTCTCCTGCAGATGCTGCTCGACGCCGCTGCCGCCGCCAAAACTCATCTTGGTGGATTGAAGATGGTCGTCGGCGGATCGGAGCTGCACAAGGCGTTGGCGAAGCAGGCCCTGGCAGCCGGAATCGACGTCTACGCAAGCTACGGAATGTCCGAGACCGGGCCGATCGTCGCGGTCGCGCAGGTCATGACAAAGGACCTCGGCGGCGATCCGGAGCGGGAAGTGGATCTCCGCGTTCGTGCCGGGATCACGGCGCCGCTGGTCGACGCACGTATTGTCGGGCAGGACATGAAGGAACTGCCGCATGATGGCGAGACCGCGGGCGAGCTGGTGCTGCGGTCGCCGTGGCTCACGCAAGGTTACGTCGACAATCCCGAAGCGTCCGAAGCGCTCTGGGCCGGCGGGTACCTGCACACCGGCGATATCGCCGTCGTCACGCCGGATGGCTCCATTCGGATTACCGACCGAATGAAGGATGTCATCAAGAGCGGCGGAGAATGGGTATCATCGCTGCGGATCGAGGAGCTGATCGGCCGGCGTGAAGGAAGCCGCCGTGATCGGGATCCCGGATGAAAAGTGGGGGGAACGGCCTTTCGGGCTCGTCGTCAAGGACAGCGATCACGCCAGTCGCGTGCTCGAAGCCGATATCAAGGCGCACTTGCAGGCGTTCGCGGCCCGAGGTGTCATCTCGAAATACGGCATCCCCGAGAAGATCCAGTTCGTCGACGGTCTGGCAAAGACGAGCGTCGGCAAGGTCGACAAGAGAGTGCTGCGTCAAACGTATCGACAGGTCGCTGCGCAACCGCAACCACCCGGATAGCCGGCAGACGAGCGTCGAGCGCGGGATCGGCACGGCGCCCTAAAAATTAGCGTGGGCGGCCTGCTCCGCGGCGGCGGAGCGTGTCCGCGACAAGCCCTCCCAGGTCTTCGGTCATCAGCGGACCTAGCTTGATGTCCTGCACCGCTCCCGTTGCCGGGATCGCCTCCATCGCCTGAGAAATGCCAGCCGCCCGCTGATCTTACCCGATCCGGCGCACGCGGATCCGCCGTCTCGTTAGCAACGATTTGGCGCGATTTGCCGGGCTTCACTGGCGCCGGCAGCGCATGCGGGTCAACTAGTGGCCTACGCGGGCAAGGTGAAAGAATGGAGATCCAAATGGCTACCGCCACAGCACTCAAACCTTCGGTACCGAAGCAGCTACCTCAACCGAACAGCGACTTCTACCAGCTCGCGGATGCCTTGACCGTCGAGGAAAAGGCGATCGTGAAGAAGGTGCGCACCTACATGGAGACCAAGGTCCAGCCGATCATCAACAAGTACTGGTCCGACGATGCGTTTCCGTTCGAGCTGCTGCCGTCCTTTAAGGAGCTGTCGATCGGCGGCTTGGGATTTGAGGGCTATGGCTGCGCCGGTGGAAGCCAGAAGCTGTTCGGTGTCGTCGCCATGGAGTTGGCGCGCGTCGACGCCTCGTTGTGCACATTCTTCGGCGTGCACAGCGGCCTGGCGATGGGCTCGATCTATCTCGACGGGTCGGAGGAGCAGAAGCAGAAGTGGCTGCCGCCGATGGCGCGCTGGGAAAAGATCGGCTGCTTCGGCCTCACCGAGCCGCTGGTCGGTTCGGGCACGAGCGGCGGCCTGACCACGACCGCCAAGCGCGACGGCGACACCTGGATCCTCAACGGCCAGAAGCGCTGGATTGGCAACGCGCCGTGGTGCGACATCTCGATCATCTGGGCGCGCGACCTCGCCGACAATCAGGTCAAGGGCTTCATCGTCGAGAACAAAACGACGCCGGGCTTCAGCGTCGAGAAGATCGAACACAAGATCGCGCTCAAGGTCGTGCAGAACGGCCAGATCACGCTCAAGGACGTGCGCCTTCCGGAAGCGAACCGCCTGCAAGGCGGCAATTCCTTCCGCGACACCGCGCGCGTGCTGCGGATGACGGGACAGCGACAGTCTGGATGCTTCGCCATATCGACACCGGCGGCAAACGGCGAACCTTTGCCAGCTTGCTCCACGGCACCATGGCGGGCGGGATGGCGTCGGCGCTTGGACTGCAAAAATGTCAGCCGGGCCGACAAGTGATCTGTCTGGCAGGCGACGGCGGGTTCGCCATGCTGCTCGGCGATCTCCTGACGACGGTCCAGGAAAACTTGCCGATCAAGATCGTCGTCTACGATGAAGGCAAGCTCGGCGACCATCACGCGGCGTTGGCGAAGGCGTTCTGCACGGCAAAATCGCGCGAGACCGTCGCATGGGGCCGCGAGCTCTTGGGCGGCAACGGCATCGTCACCGATTACAACGTCGCGCGCTTCTTCGCCGACGCCGAGGCGCTCTACTCCTACGAAGGAACGTATCAGATGCAGAATCTGATCGTCGGCAAGGCCATCACGGGCTTAGGCGCATTCGTGTGACACCACCGCCACGCCTGCGCTTCATCGCCGCCCACGGAGATATGAACATGTCGTCGGCAACAGCAACACTCACGCCTTCGCCCGCAGTGGCGCCCACCGTTTCGTCAACCGCAGCACTGACGCTCGCGAATGTCCTCTACGAGAAGCGGGGCGCGATCGCCTATGTGACGGTCACCCGGCCCAAGGTGCTCAACGCCCTGAACACGCCGACATGGCAGGATCTGCGGACCGCCTTCGAGCATGCGCAGAACGATCCGACCGTG
>VAZU01000158.1:0-3856 GCA_005884745.1 Alphaproteobacteria bacterium | reverse complement strand
GTACTCGATCTGATCGAGAATCTCGGCAAGCCGGTGATCGCGGCTGTCAACGGCTTTGCGCTCGGAGGCGGCTGCGAGACGGCGATGGCCTGCACCATCCGGATCGCGGTGGAACACGCGAAGTTCGGCCAGCCGGAGGTCGCACTCGGACTCCTTCCGGGCGGCGGCGGAACGCAACGACTGCCGCGGCTGGTGGGCAAGGGCCGCGCCCTGCAGCTCATACTGTCCGGAGAGATGATCAGCGCGCAGGAGGCCCATCGCATCGGGCTTGTCAACGAGATCGTTCCGGCGGCCGATCTCATCACACGCGCCGAAGCGATCCTGAACAAGATCGCTTCCAACGCTCCGGTCGCTGTCAAGTTCTCGCTTGAAGCAGTGAACAAGGGGCTGGAGACGAGCCAAGGCGAGGGCCTTCTGCTCGAGGCTTCCTACTTCGGCCTTTGCGCGGCAACCGAGGACAAGAAGGAGGGCACGTCGGCGTTCCTCGCAAAGCGCGTGCCCCAGTTCCAGGGACGGTGAAGAAAACGCGCCAAGCGCGAAGATTCAGGAGAGATCCAAATGGCAAGCGACAACATTTTCTCCGGACTGAAGGTGGTGGACTTGGCGAGCTTCATCGCGGGTCCCAGCGCCGCGGTGATCCTGTCCGACTTCGGCGCCGACGTCATCAAGGTGGAGCCACCGACCGGTGACCTCTGGAGGATAGGGCACAAGATCCCGCCGCAGCCGCAGGCGAAGGAGCCCTATCCGTGGCACCTCGCCAACCGCAACAAGCGCGGCATCACGCTCGACCTGAAAAATCCGGGCTCCAGGCAGGTTCTCGAGAAGCTCGTCAAATGGGCCGACGTGTTGATCGTCAACACCCCGCATCCGGCCCGCAAGAAGCTGAGGCTCGAATATGACGACGTGGCGCAGTGGAACCCGCGCCTGATCTATGCGGACGTCACGGGCTTCGGCGAAAAGGGGCCGGATGCCGACCTTCCGGGCTTCGACATCACTTCATACTGGGCGCGCAGCGGTTTGCTGTCGATGACGCGCGATGCCGGCGCGCCGCCGACCTGGCCGGTGGCCGGCAGCGGCGACAATGCCACAGCGGTCGGCCTCTATTCGGCGATCGTTACCGCGCTCTACCGCCGCGAGCGCACCGGCAAGGGGTCGTATGTCACGACCTCGCTGCTCGCCGAGGGTGTCTGGTCCGCGAGCGTTTCGATCCAGGCCGCGTTGGCCGGCGCGAAGTTCTACGGGCTGCACGATCGCAAGAATCCCGCGAACGCGGCGTTGAACGTGTATCGCGCCGCCGACGACGCCTGGTTCGTTCTCATCGTCACGCCCGACAAGTTGGCGGCCCTGGCGAAAGCGATCGGCTCCGATCCGGCAAAGCTGACGGCCAACATGCCGCAGCTCACCGCCATTCTCGACGAAGCTTTCGGCGCACAGCCGATGGCGCATTGGTACGAGGTTTTCAACGGCGTGCACATCACGTTCGGCGCCGTGCGCGGGCCGCAAGAGGTGATCAACGATCCGCAGCTGCGGGCAAACGACATCGTGGTTCCGCTCGAAGGCGCCGGCGGCAAGCTGACCTCGACGATCAGCAGCCCGATTCAGGTGCACGGCGTCGCCAAGGTTTCGGCGCGGCGCGCGCCCAGCCTCGGCGAGCACAACGAAGAGATCCTCCGGGAGCTGGGATTTGACGCGAAGGACATCGACGGCCTGCGCGCAAGCGGCGCCGTGCCGAAAGCAAAGGAACGCGCGGCCTAGCGGCCGAAACCGCGAACAAGGAAGCAGACAATGAGCGACATCGTCACCGAGCGTACCGGCGGCATCCTGCGGGTCGAACTGAATCGCCCGGACAAGAAGAACGCGATGACGGCGGCCATGTACACGAGCTTGGCGGACAGTTTCCGCGCGGCCGCCGACGACGAGGCAGTCCGTGTCGTGCTGTGGCACGGCGCCGGAGACGCGTTCTGCGCCGGCAATGACGTGGGAGATTTTCTCAAGAATCCGCCCGGGCCGGGCGAGTCCCCACAGGCCCGCCTGATGAACGCGCTCATCGATTTCGACAAGCCCATCGTCGCGGCCGTGCAGGGCGCGGCGATCGGCGGCGGAACCACAATGCTGACGCACTGCGATTTCGTCTACGCGGGCGAGAGCGCAAAATTCCAGCTGCCGTTCGTCAATCTCGGGCTCGTGCCGGAGTTCGGATCGAGCTGCTCGGTGCCGGCGCGCATGGGACAGATCCGGGCTGCCGAATTCATCTTGCTGGGTGAGCCCTTCGCTGCCGCGCGGGCGGCGGAGGTCGGCCTCGTAACCCGCGTGGTGCCCGACCGGTACGAGCTGGCGACCGCAACCGCAACTGCGCAGAAGCTGGCGGCAAAGCCAATCGGCGCATTGCGGGCCTGCAAACGACTCATGAAGCAGGCTTTCATTGGCCAGATCAAAGCGGCCGTGAAAATCGAAAACCGCGAGTTCAGCGAACGCGTGCGCTCCGCAGAAGCGAAGGAAGCGCTGTCAGCGTTCCTCGAGAAGCGTCCGCCAATTTTCACCAAGACGACGACGCCTGTCGCGGCCGAATAGGTCCGTGCCGTCGCAAACACGGTCGATGCCAATGTCCACACACGAAAACAGGACGGGAGCAACGGCGCAAACCGGCGCGCTGTGGCGGATCGCGTCGACCCGTTTGCCGACCAAGTGGGGCATGTTCGAGGCGATGGGATACGAACGCGATGTGGGGACAGGCGCTCAAAACGTCGAAACGGCGCTCGCCATCGTGCTCGGCGACCTGCGGCAGGGGGCGCCGTTAGTGCGCATCCACTCGCAATGCCTCACCGGCGAGGTGTTCGGCTCGCTGCGCTGCGACTGCGGCGGCCAATTGAAGCTCGCCATGCAGGCGATCGCGCAGGAAGGCCGCGGACTGGTGATCTATGAATATCAGGAAGGACGCGGCATCGGCCTGATGGCCAAATTGCAGGCTTACGAGCTGCAGGACGCGGGAATCGACACGATCGAGGCCAATCATGCGCTTGGGTTCAAGGCGGACTTCAGAGACTTCAGCCTGGCGGCGGCGATCCTCCACGACCTTCGCATTAAACGCGTTCGCCTGCTGACCAATAATCCTCGCAAGGTACGCGCGCTCAGCGACGCAGGCATCGAGGTGGTCGCGCGGCTTCCCTGCGAGGTCGGTCCGACGGTGCACTCGTTGCCCTATTTGCAGACGAAGAAGCAGAAAATGGGACACGCGTTGAACCTGGAGCTCCCCGGCTAGTCGCGCGGAATCGAGACGCAACTGTAACACGGAAGGACAGACTATGAGCGTAGTCGAAGCAACCAAATCGAAGACTTCATCGGGTGACACCCGGTCCGGCCGATTATTCCTGCTCGAATTGAGCGGAGACCGCATTGACTCGATGAATCCCGACGGCTCCGACCGCAAGACCATCGTCACCGATTGCCACCTTCCCGACGGCATCGTCGTGGATGCGGAGGCGGGTCATATCTATTGGACCAACATGGGCATCCCCAACCTCGACGACGGCTCGATCGAGCGCGCCGACCTCGACGGCGGGAACCGCAGGGTTATCGTCCCGCAAGGCGTCACCCACACGCCGAAACAGCGGGTGATGCGTGGGAACCCCGACGGCTCGCACGTCGAAACGCTGGTCGAGACCGGCCGGGGCGACAAGGACCGCCGCGATGAGACGCGGTGGTGCGTCGGAATCACCATCGATCCCAAGCACGAGAAAATCTACTGGACGCAAAAGGGTCCAACGAAAGGCGGTCTGGGCCGCCTCTGCCGTGCCAACATCAACATCCCAAAGGGCGAGAGCCCGGCGAACCGCTCGGACATCGAGGTGCTGTTCGA
>VAZU01000157.1:23440-25264 GCA_005884745.1 Alphaproteobacteria bacterium | reverse complement strand
TTGGCTGCCTTCACTGGAGTCAAGCTCATCGCCTATCATAATTCGTGGCCGTATTTCGCGCGCCGGTTCCGGCTCGACATCGTGGATTTCATCGAGCCCAAGCCCGGCGTTGCGCCCAGTCCCGCGCACCTCGCCAAGCTCATCGCCGAGGGGCGGCGAGCGAATGTGCGCGCGATTCTGCACGAGCCCTATGAGCCCGACGATGCCTCGCGCCTCGTGGCGCAAAAACTCGGCGTTCCGTTCGTCCTGCTCGCCACCTCGGTCGAGAGCGTCGCCGGCGTGAAGGATTATCTCGATCTGTTCGAGTACAACACGGCGACGCTCGCCAAGGCGCTGGGCGCGCCCGGCGAATAGCCATGGCCGACGCGCTCGCGCTGCTGCTCGTCCCGTTTTTCGCCTGCGTCGCGTTCGTGCTGATCCACGCCTATCTGGGCGTCCACGTGCTGCGCCGGAACATCGTGTTCGCCGACTTGGCGCTGGCGCAGCTCTCCGCGCTCGGCGCAACGATCGCGTTCGCGCTCGGCCACGCGCCGACGAGCCCGGCGGGATTCGGCTACGCCTTGCTGTTCACCGCGCTCGGCGCCGCGCTGCTCACGCTCACCCGCGGCATCTCTCGCACCATGAGCCAGGAGGCGTTCGTCGGCATCCTTTACGTGGTGGCGACCGCGGCGACGATCCTGGTGGTCGACCGCGCGCCGCAGGGCGCCGAGCACGTCAAGAAAATCCTGATCGGCAATATCCTGACCGTAGGCCCGCCGGAGCTCGCCAAATTCGCGGCGCTTTATGCGGCGATCGGCTTGTTCCACTGGCTGGCGCGAAAACCGCTGCTCGCGATTTCCGGCGATGCCGCGCCGGCCGGGCGCGGCATGCTTGCGGTCTCGCTGTGGGATTTCGCCTTCTTCCTGTCGTTCGCCATCGTGGTGACGAGCTCGGTCACGACCGCCGGCGTGCTGCTGGTATTCAGTTTCCTGATCGTGCCGGCGGTCATCGGCTCGCTGTTCTCGCGCAGGCTCGAGATCGTGCTGCCGATCGCCGGGAGCGCGGGGATCGTGGCGAGCGGCGCCGGCCTTGCCGGCTCCTATGCGCTCGATCTGCCGACCGGCGCGGCGATGGTCGCGGCCTTCGCGCTGCTGCTCGTGCTTGCCGGCCTTGCCCGCGCGCTGGTTTTCCTCGATGCCGAACGCCGGCGCGTGAATTCGGCCATCGCCGCGCGCGCCGCGGCTCTTCTCGCGCTGGTGCTGACGTTCGCCGCGAGCCTGTGGCTCATCCTCTATCCCGCGGCCGACCAGCCGCTCGCGGCCGTGGTCGAGACCGCGACCGGCATCGGCCCGGCGCAATATCTCGCCGCGCGCGAGCGGGAGGTCTACGCCGGCGCGGTCGAGGACATGGGACGTTTCCAGGCGGAAGTGGACCGGCTCAACGCCCAAGAGCGGGCGGCGCGCTACCAGGGCGCGCCACTTTCCGATGACGAGATCCGGCGCATCGCGTCCTATCAGCAGAGTTTTTCCGAGATGACCCGCGGCGAGCGCTTCGTCCAGGACGTGCTGCGCGGAAAAGCGCGCGCGCGCGAGCGCTGGATTTTCGGCCTGCCGCTGGCGCTCGCCGCGCTGCTGGGGCTGGGCCTGCTCGGGCGCTCGTTGTGGCGACGTCGATCCTTCAGCCCGTAGCCCGGATGGAGCGCAGCGCAATCCGGGATCACAGAGCGGGCCCCCGGATCGCGCGCCGCTTTGCGTCGCTGCATCCGGGCTACGGAAAAGATAGCGATTTGCGGACGCAATTGCTGACCCGTCAAAAACCGTGATCAATCGCGGAACAGCCCCGGAT
>VAZU01000157.1:0-23417 GCA_005884745.1 Alphaproteobacteria bacterium | reverse complement strand
CGGCATCGGCGCGGGTGCGGATCCACGCCCCCTGCTCGTCATCGCCGGCGCCGGGTCGGGCAAGACCAGCACGCTCGCGCACCGCGTCGCCCATATCGTGGTGAACGGCGGCGATCCCCGGCGCATCCTGCTGATGACGTTCTCACGGCGCGCGGCTGCGGAAATGACGCGGCGCGCCGAGCGCATCGTCGCCTCGGCACTCGGCTCGAGCGCGGCGGCCGCAGCGCTCGCCTGGTCCGGCACGTTTCACAGCATCGGCGCGCGGCTCTTGCGGGAATACGCCGGCGAGATCGGGCTCAGCCCCTCCTTCACGATCCACGACCGCGGCGATGCCGCCGATCTCATGAATCTCGTTCGGCACGAGCTCGGATTTTCGAAAACCAAAAGCCGATTCCCGACCAAGGCGACCTGCCTCGCCATCTATTCCCGCGCGGTCAATTGCGCGGCCCCGCTCGAAGAAGTTTTGGCGAATAGCTTTCCCTGGTGCGGCGGCTGGGAAGCCGAGCTGCGCGCGCTGTTTGCCGCTTACGTCGAAGCCAAGCAGCGGCAGAACGTGCTCGATTACGACGATCTCCTGCTCTACTGGGCGCAGATGATGGGCGAGCCCGCGCTCGCGGCCGACGTCGGCGCGCGCTTCGACCACGTCCTGGTCGANNNNAATACCAGGACACCAACCGGCTGCAGGCCTCGATCCTGCTCGCGTTGAAACCCGATGGACGCGGCCTCACCGTGGTGGGCGACGACGCCCAATCGATCTATTCGTTCCGGGCGGCGACGGTGCGCAATATTCTGGATTTCCCCGGCGAATTCCGCCCGCCCGCGCGCATGGTCACGCTCGAGCGCAACTATCGCTCGACGCAGCCGATTCTCTCCGCCTCGAACGCGGTGATCGATCTCGCCTCGGAGCGCTTCACCAAGAACCTGTGGTCCGACCGCGGCTCGGCCGAGCGGCCACAACTCGTCGCGGTGCGCGACGAGGCGGATCAGGTCCATTACGTGATCGAACGCGTGCTGGAGAACCGCGAGGCGGGCATCGCGCTGCGCGCGCAGGCGGTGCTGTTCCGCGCTTCACACCACAGCGGCCCGCTCGAAGTCGAGCTGACCCGGCGCAACATCCCGTTCGTGAAATTCGGCGGCCTCAAGTTCCTCGAGGCCGCCCATGTCAAGGACGTGCTCGCGTGCCTGCGCTTCGTCGAGAACCCGCGCGATCGCATGGCCGGATTTCGGGTGCTGCAGCTCCTGCCCGGCATCGGGCCGACGAACGCGGCGCGCGTGCTCGATCAAGTGCCGCCGCCGCCGCGAGCCGCCGAAGGCTGGCCGGCCTTCCTAGCGCTGGTCCGCCGGCTATGCGAACACGGCCCGAGCTGGCCGGCCGAGCTCGCAGCCGTGCGGATGTGGTACGATCCGCACCTCGAGCGCATCCATGAGGATGCCGCGCTGCGCGGCGCCGATCTGATCCAGCTCGAGCAGATTGCGATGGGCTACGGCTCGCGGCAGCAATTCCTCACCGAGCTCACGCTCGATCCGCCGGACGCCACCAGCGACCTTGCCGGCGCCCCGCTGCTCGACGAGGATTATCTGATCCTCTCGACCATTCACTCGGCCAAGGGACAGGAATGGGCCGCGGTGTTCGTGCTCAACGCGGTCGACGGATGCATTCCGTCGGATCTCGCCACCGGCACCGACGAGGAGATCGAGGAGGAGCGGCGGCTGCTCTATGTCGCCATGACGCGCGCCAAGGATCAGCTCGATCTGATCGTGCCGCAGCGGTTCTACACGCACCAGCAGGCGAACCGGGGCGACCGGCACGTCTACGCCTGCCGCACGCGGTTCGTCCCGGCGTCGATTCTCGCGCTGTTCGCGGCGCGCGCCTGGCCGACCGCGCTGGCAGAGGCGCAGCCCGCGTCCGCGGCGCGGCCGCAGGCACGCGTCGATCTCGGCGCGCGCATGCGCGGCATGTGGCGGTAGACATGCATTCGTCATTCCGGGGCGCGGGCGAAACGGGGCACCCCATCGCGCTTGCGCGATGGGGACCCCGACCGCGAACCCGGAATCCATGAACACCTACGTCGAAACTGTTTCTCATCGAGGTCATGGATCCCGGGTTCCCTCGCTGCGCTCGGGCCCCGGGATGACGGCCAGTTCTACAGCAATCCCCGCCGGGCGAGGTTGCGCATCAGATGCCCGGTTCCGAAGCGCCACGGCTCGCACTCGTTGGTGTAGCGCATGCGATTGACGAGGCGGCCGAGTTTCGGCGCCGCGATGGTGACGATGTCGCCGATCTTGTGGGTGAACCCCCCGCCCGGCGCGTCGCGGTCCTCGATCGGCGCGAACATCGTGCCGAGAAACAGCACCGCGCCGTCCGGATATTGATGGTGCTCGCCGAGCATCTGAGCAACGAGATCGGCGGGATCGCGGCTGATCTTGGCAATCGAGGAAAACCCCTCCAGCCGGAAGCCGTCGTCGCCTTCCACGGTCAGCGTCACGTTCATGCGCCGGACGTCGTCGAGCGTGAAGGTGGTATCGAACAAGCGCAGGAACGGGCCGAGCGCGCAGCTCGCATTGTTGTCCTTGCTTTTGCCGAGCAGCAGCGCGGAGCGGCCCTCGACGTCGCGGAGATTGACGTCGTTGCCGAGCGTGGCGCCGACGATCCGGCCGCTCGACGCCGCGACGACCACCACCTCGGGTTCCGGATTGTTCCACGTCGACATCGGATGAATGCCGGCATCGAAGCCGGTACCGACGGCGGACATCGGCTGCGCCTTGGAAAAGATCTCGGCGTCGGGCCCGATGCCGACTTCGAGATATTGGCTCCAGGCGCCCTGCTCGATCAGCACCTGCTTGAGCCGCATCGCTTGCGCCGATCCGGGTTTTAGCCGGGCGAAATCGTCGCCGACGACGCGGGAGATCTCGGTGCGAATCGCGGCGGCCGCCGCCGGATTGCCGCGCGCCCGCTCCTCGATCACGCGCTCCAGCATGGAG
The DNA here is from genome assembly GCA_005884745.1 of Alphaproteobacteria bacterium. Taxonomy (GTDB): domain Bacteria; phylum Pseudomonadota; class Alphaproteobacteria; order Rhizobiales; family Xanthobacteraceae; genus AP-16. Next base: position 20,435 of record VAZU01000157.1, on the reverse strand, counting down.
ACCGCGAAGGTGACGCCGGCGGCCTTGATGGCCTGGAGATCGATCGGCGCCAGCAGCCAGGGTTTGGTCGGATCGCGATCGTCGGGCGGCGTATTGGCGAGAATCGCGTCGAGCGCGCCGAGCGCCTCGCCGTCCGCCGCACGTAGCGCCGCGGCGGGATTTTCCGTCTCGCACAAATCGCTCATGGTGGGAACGGCGCGCGAGACGTCGAACACGCCGTCGGCGCGGATGGCGACGACCGACGGGCCGTCTCGGTCCGGCCGCCAGACCCTGCCGGCGAGTGCGCCGGCAAAGGCGTCCGCAGGCAGGCTCGAAGTGGCGGTGAGTTTTGGTGCAGGCATCCTTGCTTGTGCCTCTCGGTTCCCTCAGGCGACCACGTTTCGCGGCGTACCCGCGACGAAACTCTCCAGATTGTCGATCAACTGGTCGGCCAGGCCTTGCATGGCTTGCGCGCTCGCCCAGGCGATGTGCGGGGTGAGCACGAAATTGGGTAGGCGCAACGCGAGCAGCGGATTTCCGGCATGCGGCGGCTCGACCGAGAGCACGTCGAATCCCGCACCGCCGATGCGGCCCGCCCGCAGCGCGTCGGCAAGCGCCTGCTCATCGACCAGACCGCCGCGCGCGGTGTTGATCAGCAAACAATTGGGCTGCATCCGCGCGAGCTCGCGGGCGCCGATCAAGCTTGCGGTGCCGGGGCTGAGCGGAACGTGCAGCGAGATGACATCGCTCGTTGCCAGGACTTTTTCGAGCGAGGCCGCCTCGACGCCCGGGCCGCCGACCGGCTGCACGTCGAACGCGAGCACCCGCATGTCGAACGCAACGCCCAAAGCCGCGACCGCCTTGCCGAGCGCGCCGAAGCCGACCACGCCGAGCGTCGAGCCGGCGAGATCCCGGATCGGATGGTCGAGCAGGCAAAAATGCTCGGCGCGCTGCCAGCGGCCGCTCTCCACGTCCGCACGGTAGGCGAACAGGTTCCGGCGCAGCGCGAGGATCAGCGCGAACACGTGCTCGGGCAGCGAAGCATTGACGTAATTGCGGATGTTCTCCACCACGACATTTCTCGACCGGCACGCGGCGAGGTCGACAATGTCGGTTCCGGTCGCGGCCACGGCAATCAGCCTGAGCTGTTTGGCCTTCGCGAGCGCGTCCGCCCGCACCGGAATTTTGTTGGTGATCGCGATGGTCGCCGGGCTCAATCGCTCCGCGACCTGATCCGGGCTCGTGGTCGGGAAATTCGTCCAAGTATGCGCGAACTTGGGCTTGCGGATCTCGGCCTTCAGGCTGCCGCTGTCGAGAAATACGATGTGTTCCATGGGATCGCCCTATGGTTTTCGATGTAAGAATTCCGCGCCGGCAAATCCGGCACGGCTGCCCAGCGCTTCCTCGATCCGCAGCCCTTCGTTCCATTTGGCCATGCGTTCCGAGCGCGCGAATGACCCGACCTTCAATTGCTTCACGCCCCAGCCGACCGCAAGGTGCACGATCGTGACGTCTTCGGTCTCGCCGGAGCGCGCGGACAGGATCGCGCCAAAACCGGCGGCGCGCGCCGCCTCGACGGCGGCGAGCGTCTCGGTGATCGTGCCTGCCTGGTTCGGCTTGATCAGGACCGCGTTGCAGGCGCCGGCGCGGGCGGCATTGCGGACGCGGGTGGCGTTGGTGACGAGATAATCGTCGCCGACGATCTGCACGCGGTCTCCCACCGCCTGGGTGAAGCCGATCAGGCCGGCCTCGTCGTATTCGGCAAGCGGGTCCTCAATCGAGCGGATCGGGTAGCGGTCGAGCCAGGCGATCAGCATCGCGGCCATCGCATCGGAATCGAGCACGCGGTCCTCGAGCGCCAGATGATAGCGGCCGGCGCGATACAGATCGGATGCGGCCACGTCGAGCGAGATCGCAATCTCGTCGCCGGGCGTAAATCCGGCGCGCTCGATGGCGCGAACCAGCGCTTCGATGGCGGCTTCATTGCAATCGAATGCCGGCCAATATCCGCCTTCGTCCGCCACCCCCTGCAGCCGGCCCTTCTCGCGCAGCATCGCGCCGGCGGCGCGGTAGACTTCGGCGGTCCATTCCAGCGCTTGCGCAAAGCTGGCGGCCTTCGGCGCCATGATCATGAAATCCTGCACGTCGATCCGGCGGCCGGCATGGGCGCCGCCGCCGAAAATCTGGATCTCGGGAAGCGGCAGCACCGGCTTGTGATCGCCGAGCAGATAGGCATAGAGCGGTTTGCGCTGCGACGCCGCAGCCGCGTGGAGCACCGCCATCGATGTGGCCACCAGCGCGTTGCCGCCGAGCCGAGCTTTGTTCGGCGTGCCGTCGAGCTCGATCAGCACGCGATCGCCGTCGGCTTGCGATGTTGCCTCACGCCCGTGGAGCGCGCGGGCGATCTCGCCATCGACATGGCTCACCGCGCGCGCGACGCCGGCGCCGCCCAGGCGCGCTTCCCCGTCGCGCAGATCGACCGCCTCGCCGCTGCCGGTCGAGGCGCCCGCGGGCGCGATCGCCCGGCCGCGAGCACCGCAGGCGAGCGTCACCTCCGCCTCGACGGTGGGCCGGCCGCGGGAATCCCATACGCTGCGGCCGCGCACGTGAACGATGTCGGTGTCCTGCATCAGCCCAGCACTTCCTTCGCCCACGCTCCGCGAATCGCACCCAACTCGGCGCGAGGGCGCAGGATCAACGGCCGCGCGATCGCACGCACGCGGTCCTTGTCGCGCTCCGCGGTGACATATTCGATCGGCGACTTGCCGTCGATGCGCGCCAGCAGCAGCGCCGGCAAGAGACCGGCGATGCGCGCCTCGATGCTCGCGCGCGGCTCCCAGGAGACGCCTGCGAGATAGGTCGCGGCGAAGCGATCGAAGCAGGCGAGCAAGGCCTGCGTGTGCTGCGGCCGCCACAAGCACTTGAGCAGAAGGTGATTGAGGCAGAACGCCGGATCGAACGCCGGATCGCCGTACCAGGCGCATTCGGCATCGATGAACACCGGGCCGCGCGGACCGATCAGGATGTTTTTCGGGCTGACGTCGCCGTGGACGAGGGCGCGCCGGGTCGACGCGGTGGTCCCGACCAGCGTATCGAGGCGCTCCTGCAGATCGCGGTGCATCTTTCCCGTGGCGACGAGATAGGGCTCGAGGCGGATGGCGTAGAAGCTTGCATCCGTGGCGAACCGGCGCGCGATATCCGGCTGATCAGCGGTGGCCGCATGAATACGGACCAGGCGCTCGGCGACGGCTTGCGCGACGCTTTCCGGAATGATCCCGTCCCGCAGCTGGTTCTTCCAGGACGGATATTGCTCGGGATCGAGATAAGTCATGATGAACAGGCCGGCTTGGGGATCGTGGGTCACGAGCTCCGGCACCGCTTCGGGGCAGATGGTCCCGGCGAGTTTCAGCCATTCCCATTCGAATGCATTGCGGGCAACCGGCGCTTCCCAAAGCTGGGGCACTCTCAATCGCGGCAGTGCGCGCTTGAGGCAATAACGCTCGCCACCGATCGCGACCTTCCAGATATCCGAGGACACGCCGCCCGACAGCGGCTCGCAAACACAGGGCTCGCCATCCGGGACGAGATTCATGTGCCGCATCGTCGCGCAGATCGTCTCCGCGGTGAGCGGGCTGTCGCGGCAATCGGACGAGATCATCGGCCGGCAATTTCCGCGCGAGAGGCGACATGATTAGCAGCTCGCTCCGGTTACCTCCCCCCTTGTGGGCTGGGCAATCGCATTTGGCTCCGAGCGGGCCGCAGTCGACTCCCTCGCCCCGGAGGGGAGAGGGATGGGGTGAGGGGGACGGGGACGTTGTTTGAGCCGAAACATCGCGACCCCCTCACCCGGTCCTCGCTTCGCGAGGACCGACCTCTCCCCCACGGGGAGAGGTGAAGCGCGCGTGTCGCTCGGCAGCGGACGGATCAGCTGACCTCATGTTCGCCGGCGGCCCTAGAACACCGCGCCGCGGGCGCTCACCGGCCAGACGCATTCGACGTGCTCGTTGCGGATGCCGACGAACCAGTCGTGAAGGTTCACGGTCGGGTCGCAGTGCCCCGGTATGAGCCTGATCTTTTCGCCGAGCTTGAACCTTTGATTGCCGCCGATGTCGAGCCGGCCATGCTCGTCGGCCGCCCGCGCGTAGGATATTCCGTCGCAGCCCGCGAGGAGCGGCATGCCGGAATCGACGCTCAGCGCCTTGAGACCGGCGTCGACGATGGCGCGGTCCGCCGCCGGGGTGCTCATGACGGTGGTGAGCAGGAACAGCGAGTTCTCGAACTCGGAGACCGGCCCGCCGTCGCGATCCTCGTTCCGTCCATAGTCCGCGTCCATGAACACATAGGACCCGACCTGCAGCTCGTCATAGACGCCGCTTGCGATCTCGAACTCGAAAGTGCCGGTGCCGGCGCCGGAGACGATCCCGCATTCGAGGCCATTCCGCCGCAACAGGTCGAGGGTATCGGAAACCTTGTCGGCTGCGCCCGCGATCGCCCGGCGGCGATCCGCGTGCGCGCGCAGGTGCTGGGCCGATCCGTGGTAGGCCTGCAGCCCCGCAAACCGCAGCGATCTCGATCGCGCGATCGCCGCCGCCAGCCGCACGACTTCGGCCGGCGTCCCGACCCCGCAGCGGTTGGCGCCGACGTCGAGCTCGACCAGGACGTCGATGTTCGCGCCGAATTTTTCGGCCGCCGCGGCGAGCTGCTCCACGTTCTCGGAATCGTCGACGCAGACCGCGATTTTCGCGCGGCGAGCGAGCGCCGCGGCGCGGTCGAGCTTCGCGGCCCCGACCACTTCATTGCTGATCAGGACGTCGCCGATGCCGCCGTCGACCATGATCTCGGCCTCGGAGACTTTCTGGCAGCACACGCCGACGGCGCCGGCGGCGAGCTGCAAATTGGCGATCGCGGTGCTCTTGTGGGTCTTGGCGTGCGGCCGCAGGCGAAGCCTGGTTCCCGCAATGCGGTCCTGCATGCGGGCGATGTTGCGCTCCAGCGCGTCGAGCTCGACCAGCAGCGCCGGCGTGTCGACCTCGCAGACGTGCGAGCCAATTCTGGCCGGCGCCGATATCATGCTCTACCTCCCCTCGCTGCCGTCCCGCGATCCCGCGCCGCCCAGGCGTGGGCGGGCTGTTCGCGCAGCCGGCACGGATCGCTCGTGCGCCGATGGACATCCACCGATCGCGCGCACCGATCGGCGCAAGCGTGCGAGCAAGCCGCTATTGCGATCCTTGCCGCCCCGGCGTGTCCGAGCTGAAATACACATCGGCCTGCATGCCCGGCACCAGCGGCCCGGGATCCGCCAAATCGACCATCACCTCCATGACATCGATATCGCTGAACTTGCGCGGGCCCCTCGCGTTGATGCGGCTCGGTCCCACAACCTGTTCGATCGACGCAACCCTTCCCTCGAACTCCCGATCGCGAAACGCGTCGGCGCGAACCGCCACGCGCTGCCCGACGCGAATCCTGACCAGATCCCGCTCGTCCAATTCCGCGCGCACCCGCAAGGCCGAGACATCGCCGAGCAAGGCCAGCGGCTGCTCCGATGAGGGCGTCCCCAGTTCGCCCAGCTTGGCCTGGACCTGCAGCACGGTGCCGGCAAGCGGCGCGCGAATCCGGGTCTTTTCCAGCTCCGCCTCGGCAAGCGTCAGTTCCGCACGGGACACATTGAGCTCGCCTTCCAACCGGCTCGGCAGCGCCGTGCCCGGCGCGGCTTTGATTCTGCGCAGCGCATCCTGCTGCTCGCGCAGCCGATCCTGGGCCAGCGACAGCGCAACGCGGGCCGAGTCGAGCCCGGCCTGCGAGGTGCGGCCGGCTCGCCGCGCCGCCGCAGCCCGGTCGAGCCCGCCACGCGCTTCCGTGAGGGCTCGTTCGGCATCGGCGACCGCGTCCTCGGCCCTGCGGCGCTCGGCCGAGCCTTTGGGGGTCGACGCGTCATTGCGGACGCGCTTGCGCAGCGCCGCCTGGGCTTCGGCCGCGGCCAATCGGGCGAGCGCCTCGCTGTCGTCGAGCCGGACCAGCAGCTCGCCGGCGAAAACCCTGTCGTTGGGCTTGACCAGCACTTCGGCAATGCGGCCGATGACGGCCGCCCCGATCTTGATATCCCGCGACAACGGTTCGACCCGACCCGGCGCGACCGCGGTCCAACGTTTCTGCACCGATGCCCCGGAGGGCGCCGCGGGGGACGCTTCCTCGGCCCGGAAGGGCGCCGCGACCAGGAACGCCGCGGCGGCAGCCACGAGCAAGACCGCCACCGATACCGCTATTTTCCCGCCTGGCGTCAGCATCAAATCCACGCTTATCCCGGGTAGTTCGCGGATTGCGCGCGCGCGGGCCCGATACCGGCGCGTTCCTCGCCGACGATTCGTCCGTCTTCGATGCGCACGATTCGGTCCGCGAACGGCAAGATGCGCGGATCGTGCGAGACGACGAAGACGGCGCGCGAGGGGTCCTTCGCAATCCCGGCCAGCACCGTCATGATGGCATGCCCGTTCTCGCTGTCCAGCGCCCCGGTCGGCTCATCGGCAAGGATCGCGGAGGCGTCTCCCACGATCGCCCGCGCGATCGCGACGCGCTGCTGTTCGCCGCCGCTGAGCTCCCGGGGGAATGCTCTCGTCTTGTGCGAAAGCCCGACCGCCGCCAAGGCTTCGTTCGCCTTGGCTCGCGCCCGCCGGGAGCGTTCGCCGCGCACGTCCAGCACCAGGCGAACATTTTCAACCGCGGTCAGCGTCGGAAACAGATGATACGATTGGAAGATAAATCCGACATGCCGCCGCCTGAGCTCGGCCAGCTCTTCGGGCCGCGCCCCGCTCGTAGCCCGACCGAGGACGCGGACGGTACCTTGCGTCGGCGACAAGATGCATCCGAGCACGGACAGCAACGTGGTCTTGCCGCTGCCGGACGGCCCCATGAGCAGCGTCAGCTCTCCGCCTCGGAGGGACAGATTGATGCCCCGGAGGGCTTCCACCCGCCACGCGCCCTCGCCGAGGATTCTCACGATATCCACGGCTTCGATCACCGGCAGCGTCATCGCGTGAAGACCATGGCGGGATCGATGCGGGTCACGACGGTGATGGCCGAGATCGCCGAGAGGGCGCACATGAACAGGGTGAGCGCGAACAGGCCCACGGTCAGGCCGGGAGTCATGACGATGGGCAAGGCGGTGTTCTTGGTTGCCGCGACGAGAGCCATGCCGATGCCGGCGGCGATCGAGAAGCCGATGACGGCGCTGAGCAGCGCCTGCCACAGGATCACCTTGTAGATGTAGTCCCGGGACGAGCCGATGGCGCGCAGCGTGGCGAACTCGTTGAGGTGATCCTTGGTGCTGGAATAGAGCGTCTGCGCGACAATGACCGTGCCGACGATCACGCCGAGCACGGCGCTGGCGAACAGCGCCGCCCCTGCGCCGGTGCCGAACAGCCAGAACGAACGGCTGCGGCGACGAAATTCGTCCGAACTGAGGACCTCGGCGTCCGAGAGTCTTGCCGCAAGCTCGCGGCGAACGCCGGCGACGCTGGCGCCGGGAGCGGTGCGCACGATGAAATAGGTGGCCTTGTTGGGCGGCGCTCCCATGTAATCTCGCGCGCGATCGATCGTGGTGAAGACGTAGGGCGTGGTCGTAAACGAACGGACGCCTCGGGTGACAACGGCCACCCGCGCCTTTTGATCGCGGATTTCCGCCATATCGCCGATCCGCGTCACCCCGAGCCGCTCGAAATACGAGCGGTCGACCGCCACCGCCCCGGGCGCGGACAAGTCCTCGAGACTGCCTTCGGCGAGATCCCACGGCTGCAAGCCGCCGGGCTCCACGCCGATGAGAAACACCGGCGCCGCCGAGCCGTCCGATTTGCGCCAATATGCGAAGCCGATCATCACCGGAACGGCCGCCGTAACCCCCTCGACCGCCAACGCCTGGAACCGCTCGCGTCCATCCAGCATCGACGTGGACTCGAAGCTCTTGGTTTGGGCGGGCGCGATCCACAGATCGGCCTGCGAATGATCGATCATAATGGTGATCATGCGCTCGAATCCCAGGAACAGCCCGAGTTGCACGGCGACCAGAACGATCGAGAACACGATCCCGACGACGGTGGCAATGAAACGCACCCGATCGTGAAACAAGTTGCGGGAGGCGAGCGTGAAGATCAACGGCATGGGGTCAATCGTGAAAACATCCGACGCTACCTATTTGCTCTGCGGCGGTTCGCCCGGTACGACGGCGGCCACACCCTCCGGATTGATGTTGAAGGCCAGGAAACTGAAAGGCCCGTCTCCCGCGTTTCCCCATTGATGGACGAGACCGAACGGCTCGTACACCAGAGCGCCCGGCGTTCTTGCCTCGGCCTTGCCTTGGATGGTGTTGGTGCCCGTTCCCGACAGGACGTAGTAAAGCGCCGCACCCGAGCGGTGGTGCGGAGGATTCGACGGCATCCCGGCCGGAAACGTGACACGGGTCAGGTTGAGATCATGGATTCCGGGCTTCAGGTCGGGAATCGGCGCCGCCGTGCGATATAATTCCTGCGTGCTGAGGGGCACCGTCACGACGGGCTTGTTGCGATCGGGAGCCGGCGTCAGAAGGAAATGAAGCAGGGTCGACGCCTCGTCGCTCCCGGCCTTGAGCGACGCCGCCTTCCCGGCAGCGAGGAACATCCCGTCCCCGGCGTGCAGCGTCTTCGTCTCGCTGCCGAGCGAAATCTCGGTCGATCCGGAAAGCTGATACAACATGCCGTTTGCCGCCGACAGCGTGCTCGTCTCGCGCGGCGGAAGACTGAGCCGCAATGCTCGGAAGTACAGCGGCGTCTCCACCACGCTTGGCAATTTCGTCGCGGCGACGACGGTCCGGGTTACGGGAGGGGGAGCTTGCGCGGGCTGGGCAACCGCGGACCCGGCGAAGACTCCCGCGACGAAGAGCATGATGCCAGTCCCGGTGAATCGCATGATGATCTCCCGAATACCGCACGATCGTCCGAACCGTGGCCAGCGCCACTTGGTTCTAGCACAATCCGCTTCGCGGCGTGTAGGCCGGGTGAATCCCCGGCGATCGAGGCGGCGAGATCGACCCCGATCCGGCATTCATATCCTCTACGGCACCGAGCCGCGACCTTGCCGTGCGCGGCGTTCTGTGCAGATTGGAAATTGGCAACGCCCGAAAGGCCGATAGGCGCAAGCCGCCTGTTTGATGAGATTGGAGCGCTCAACGTCGTGCTGAGATCCTCGGCTTGTCTCGGGGCTACCGCCGCCGACGGGGCTGCTTCGAGCGTGAAGGAATATCGGCAAGTGACCCTGGCTCTTCTCACGCGGTTCGTCCGTACCCGGCTCGGTATCGACGGCGTGCTTGCGAGTGCGCGTCGTGACTGATGCGCTGCTGCAGATCGACGGGCTGGCCAAACGTTTCCAAGGGATCGTTGCCTCGGACGGCATCTCGCTCGAGGTGCGCCGCGGCGAGCTCCACGCCCTGATCGGGCCGAACGGCGCCGGCAAGACCACGCTGATCGCTCAGCTCACGGGCGAGGTGGCGCCGGATTCCGGGTCGATCCGCTTTGCCGACCGGGACGTCACGGTGCTGCCGACGTATCGGCGCAGCGCGCTCGGGCTCGCGCGCACGTTTCAGATCACCTCGCTGTTTCTCGATTTCACGGCGCTCGACAACGTCGCCCTCGCCGTCCAGGCGCACACCGGGCATTCGTTTCGTTTCTGGCGCAATGCGCGCCACGATCCCGCGCTGCGCAGGCCGGCGCTTGCCGCGCTCGATCGTGTGGGCCTCGCAACGCGCGCCGACATGCTCGCCTCGAAACTCAGTCACGGCGAGCACCGCATGCTGTTGCTCGACGAGCCGGTGGCCGGCATGGGGGTCGAGGAGTCCGGCCGCATGGTGAGCACCCTGCGCGAGCTCAAGCGGCAGCTCACCATTCTGCTGGTCGAGCACGATATGGAGGCGGTGTTTGCGCTCGCCGATCGCATCACCGTCCTGGTCAACGGCCGCGTCATTGCCTCCGGCCCGCCCGAGGCGATCCGGGCCAACGCCGAGGTGCGCAGCTCCTACCTCGGCGATTGACCCTGGTCCCGGGCTCGCCGCGTCATGTCCCGACACCGCAATCGAGAATCTGCCGCGCGGCCGCGCACGATTGCCGGGCGCCGACCGTCAGGCACGCACATCCTCGCCGAGATACACCGACTTGACCCGAGGGTCGCGCGCGACTTCGTCCGCGGTCCCTTCGGCGAACACGGCGCCGTTGACCAGCACCGAGATGCGGTCGGCAAAATCGAAAACGAGATCCATATCGTGCTCGATCAGCAATATCGTCACTTCCTCCGAACAAGACGCGATGGTGGCCAGCAACTCGCGGCGGTCCGTCTGCGGCACGCCGGCCGCGGGTTCGTCCAGGAGCAGGACCCGCGGCCGGCAGGCGACCGCGAGCGCGATCTCCAGCAGCCGCTGCTTGCCGTACGGCAGCATCGCAGTGCGCTCGCTCGCCGCCTCGGCGAGATGGAAGCTTTCGAGCAAGCCGGCGATCTCCTCGACGATCTGCGGCTTGGTCCCGGCCGTGCGCCACCAGTCGAGGCCGGCGCCGACCCGCTCGGAGATCACCAGCCCGAGGGACTCGGCGGGCGTGAGCGCGGGGAACAGCTGATTGATCTGAAACGTCCGGGCAATCCCGAGCCGCGTGCGCCGGTGCGGCTCCAGATCCGTGATATCGATCCCCTCGAGCAGGATGCGTCCGCTGGTCGGCCGCTTCACCCCGCTCAACAGGTCGATCACGGTGGTCTTGCCGGCGCCGTTGGGGCCGATCAGGGCATGGCGGGCGCCCTTTTCGATGCGCAACGACACGTCGCGGACCGCGGCGATCCCGCCGAACTGCTTTTGCAAGCCCAGCGTTTCCAGCACGATTGCCATCGCTCGCATACCCCCTTGTCGCGTTCTGCGGGCCCGCCGCGAGCACTTTAACCTAACCCGCCGGTGCCGCCGCCGTCACCGGCCCCGCGGGGGCCCAGCGCCAGCCTGCAAACGCGCCGCGAATGGAGTTTCGGAATGAAGTCCAAATCCGCTTCGGAACGGCCACCAAAGAGCAAGCCGAGCGCCGGCCGAACCGCTGCCATAGAATCGAAATCGGTGGCTGGGGCGCCAGGATTCGAACCTGGGAATGGCGGAATCAAAATCCGCTGCCTTACCGCTTGGCTACGCCCCATCGCAGGGCCCGCGATCGCGGCCGGACGATAGCGACGAGGGCCGGACCGATCAACGCCCCTTGCGCTTGCGGGCGCCGGGGGCGAGAGGCTATATAGGCGCCTCTGGCAAATATCGGAGTGTAGCGCAGCCTGGTAGCGCACCTCGTTCGGGACGAGGGGGTCGCAGGTTCAAATCCTGCCACTCCGACCAATAAAATCAACGCTTTCTGAAAATAGGCAATCGTTACCCCGACAGGTTGCCCGACAGGTGCTGCACGGAACAGACAGCACATCGGACGCTCGCCGAGAACGCGCTCCCGGCATGCCCCCCGTTCTGCCCTGCACCCGCGTCCAGCGATGGCTCCAGGGCTATAGAGCCGACCGGGGAGAGAGGAGCGATCCTGCCCTGCTCTGTCCAATACTCCTCATTTTGTGGGTGGAACGGCGAAAACGCTTGGTTCCAGGTCGGTGGCCGGGGCAGGTGGAGCATTGAGTTTTTTTAAAGCGCGCAAAAAAAGCGTCTTGGCATGATCAACCGTCACCTCAACATGGCGCTCGGCTGATTTACGCACCAAACTGCGCAGCGTAAGCCTCTCGCATTCTTCCAAGAACGTCAGGGCTCTTTTGTAGGACTCACCATCTCCAACTCCATACGAGTAGTGCAACGCCCTGATTTCCGCCGCAAGAAACTGGTAGAACAGTATGCGGTTCTTCCGATTCCCCACGGCGATGGTTAGGCCATTGAGCAGTCTTGTAAAATTTTCATTTGTCATTTCGAACATGCCGCTTCCTCCCGAAGAACGTCCGCTTCCCTGACGCCGATCAACGTTCTGATCGGTTACGGGTCTGTGTCACGCTCTGACCCGAAAAGACGGCTGCGATATACTCTCGGGATGGTACCTGCCCGAACAAATGCAATCGGCGTAGCAAGTCATCCAATTCCAGATCGTCGGGTCGAGTGGGGTCTTTCGTCATTGCGAAACCGCCCTGAGCATCCCGAGCACTACGCTGATTCTCTAGTGGCAAATATGGGCAAAAATGGGGGCACTGAAGCGTGTTTGTGGCGATCTACGGCATGCATCTCCGTTGTTGTCATGGCTCCTACTTCCCTCCCGCTCCATCCCCCATCGTCGGGTTGTCACGGCGACCCCTACACTCTTCGTCCTGATGGCTCGATTTCACGATATCTCTCTCTCGGCATCTGTGCTGGGAATGGGGTTTTCGTTCAGCTCACGCTCGATACTATGGCGCAGTTGTTCCATGACAGGGCGCTTCATCGAGATCGCGACGAGCCCTCGCTCAGTGAGCACTGTGATAACCCCCTTTGCACCTCGATCACCGATCTGGGCACCTGCGTCCAAAGCATCATAGTTCTCAATGGGGGGATCGGTCATGTAGCACTCCGTTGTCGCGCTGCGTCGGGCACCACCACCGTGCTGAGTTTACCAGGGCCTCCGGCAGTTTGATCCCACTCCTTCGCCTTGGGGGTTCGAATGTGGCTTTCGCCTTCAGAAATTAATTCCGCCCTCAAGACCGCCTGTCAGCAAAACTCAAGGGCGACCACAACGACCCGTGCGATGCAATATCCCCCGGTTTGCCGAAGGCGATACGAGGTAACTAAGGGTATTTGACTGTCCGCTTGATCTCAATGTCGGCCCGGTTAGGCTTACCGGGCGCGTCGCATGCCCGGCCGGGGCGAAGAAGAGGATTGCCGGGGTACTGTCACTAGGCGTCGAGCAGCTTTTCGATCCTGATCGGCAATTCGCGAATGCGGATGCCGATTGCGTGGTAGACGGCATTGGCGACGGCAGCGGCCGTACCGACATTGGCGAGCTCGCCGATACCCTTCACGCCGGCTGGATTGACTTCATGGTCCTCCTCCGGGACCAGGATGACTTCGACCCGGTCGATATCCGCGTTCACCGGCACGAGATAGTCAGCCAGATTGTCGTTGACGTAGCGTGCCCTGGCTTTGTCGATCTCGGTTGCTTCGTGCAGCGCGGAACTGATGCCCCAGATCATGCCGCCCATGTATTGGCTGCGTGCGGTGCGGGTATTCATGAGACGGCCCGCGGCGAACGCGCCGACAATCCGCGGTACACGGATTTCACGCGTAAGCGCGTTGATGCGCACTTCCACAAACTCCGCCCCGAACGCGTACATGAGCTTTTCGCCGTTCGGCCCGCCGGTCATGGCGACCTGACCGGCGTAGAGCTGCTTGACCGCGTCCGGCTTGCCGCCGCGTGGAATGAATTCCGCATATTCCTCGATGGCTCCCACGCCGAGGCGTCGGAACAGGTCCGCGCGCATTTCTTGTCCGTTGTCGGCGGCAAAACCGGCGGCCCGGCCCCGATCGGTCGTCGCTACGGAGCGTGCGAGCCTCACGCGAATCGCGTCGCAGGCCTTGAGCACGGCCGAGCAGGCACTCGCCGTGGTGTTCGAGCCCCCGGCCACCGGCGCTGGCGGGAGACTGCTGTCGCCAAGCTCGACCTTCACCGACGAGAGCGGCACACCCAGGCGCTCCGCCGCCATCTGGCCGATCACCGTGTACGCGCCGTTGCCGATCTCGTGGGCGGCGATTTGCACCTGCACTTCGCCATTCGCCAGCATCCGCACCCGTGCGGCGGCGGGACCGACATGGGTCGGGTAGACGGCGGTCGCACAGCCTAAGCCGATGAACCAATCGCCGTCGCGCATCGAGCGTGGTTCGGGGTTGCGGCGCGACCAGTCGAACGCTTTGGCCGCCTCGTCATAGCACCTCATCAAGGACCGGCTCGAATAGGGCTTGCCCGTGATCGGGTCGTGCATCGTGTCGTTGATACGGCGCAACTCGACCGGATCGATGGCGAGCCTGGCCGCCAGTTCGTCCATCGCGCTTTCGAGCGCGTAGATGTACGGCACGACCGGCGGCGAGCGCATGAAGCCCGGCGTGTTGCGGTCGGCATGCACGGCGTTTACTTTTGTTTGAACCGCGCCGAAGCCGTAAATCCGCGCGCTGTCCTCGACTCCGGCCACGACGTAGGCATCCGGGCGAGAGGTGATCTCCCAACCTTCATGGCTGTAGCCGGTGATCTTACCGTCGCGTCGGGCACCGAGGCGGATGTGGTGCCGCGTCTCGGCGCGATAGGTCGCAGTGGTAAAGCCCTGATCGCGCGTTACGACAAGCTTGACGGGACGGTTGAGCTTCTTGGCGGCGAGTGCGACGAGCCCGGTGCGCGGGGTGAACTGGCCTTTCGACCCGAACGCGCCGCCCACATAGGGCGATATCGCACGCACGTTTTCGGGCGCGACGTCCATCTTCTTGGCCAGACTGTTCTTGAGCCCGTAGACGAACTGGGTCGGCTCATAGATGGTGAGCTGCCCGCCATTCCAAACGCACGTGGTCGCGAACAATTCGATCGGGTTGTGGTGCTGGGTCGGCGTGCCGTATTCGGCGTCGACCAGAACATCGGCCGAGGCGAGCGCCGCATCCGCGTCGCCGACCTTCGGCACATGCTTATGCCGTTCGGAAACCTTGGTCGCGTCCTCTTCCTTCAGGCCCTCGTCACCGAACGTCGCACTCGGTTTGTCCTCGGCATAGGTGGCCTTCACCTTGTAGGCCGCTTCGCGCGCGGCTTCGAACGTGTCGGCCACCACCATGGCGATGATCTGCCCGTCATGCGCAATCTCGGGGCCGAGCTTCTGGATCGATGTCGACGCACCGCCGCTGCCGAACTTGACCTCCTTCAACTCGGCGGTGTTGTCCTGCGTCAGTATATCGAGCACACCGGGTACTGCGCGCGCCGACTCGGTATCCAGGCGAATGATCCGGCCCTTGGCGATCGCGCTGGTCACGAGGAAGGCGTAGGCCGGATTGCCGACCGGGAAATCCGCGGCATAACGCGCCTCGCCGGTGACCTTGAGCCGGGCGTCCAGCCGGGGGACCGGCTGTCCCATATTGGCTTTGGGCTCGGGTGCTGCATCGGCGGCCATGTCACAGCTCCATGGTCGCTGCCTGCAGCAGCGCGCGGACCAGCGTACGCTTGCCTAGGCCGACCTTGAAAAGATTGTGCTCGTGCGGGTTGGCATCGGCAAAAGCCGTGTCCGCCGCGGCGCGGGCCGTCTGCTCGTTGAGCCGCCGTCCTTGCAACGCGCGCTCCGCGGATCGCGCGCGCCAAGGCACACTTGCCACCCCACCGAGCGCAATGCGCACCTCCTGAACGATCTGGTTTTTCCCCATGTCGAGGGCGATCGCCGCGGAGGCGAGCGCGAATTCGTAGGATTGCCGGTCGCGGATCTTGAGATACAGGGAACGGCGCAGCCACGGGGCGGCGGCTATCGCAAACCCGGTTATGATCTCGCCAGGAAGCAGCGCGGTTTCGATCTCGGGATTCCCGCCGGGCGGACGGTGCAGGGCCCCGAACGGCAGCTTTCGATCGCCGTTTCTGCCACGGAGCTCGACCATGGCGTCGAGCGCGATCAGTGCCTGGCCGAAGTCGCCCGGATAGGTCGCGATGCAGGCGTCGCTGACGCCCAGCACGGCATGCGAACGGTTGAAACCGTCGAGCGCCGCGCAACCCGAGCCGGGAATGCGTTTGTTGCACTCCGCATAGGAGACGTCGCGAAAATACGGACATCGCGTCCGCTGCAGCACGTTGCCGCCGAGTGTGGCCATGTTGCGGATCTGCGGGCTGGCCGCGAGTTCCAGCGATTGCGCGATCATCGGGTAGTCGCGTTTGATCACGGGATGGTCCGCAACCTCGGACATGTGCGCCAAAGCGCCGAGCCGGAGGCCTTGGTCGTTTGTCTCGACGCGCCCCAGCGCCGTGCGGTCAAGCGCATTGATATCGATCACGGTCTGCGGCCGCATCACGTCGAGCTTCATCAGATCGATCAGCGTGGTGCCGCCGGCAAGATATTGGCGCTCGGAGGCTGCACCGACCGCCCCCGCACCGAAGGCGGCGATTGCCGCCGTCGCGCTGTCGACGCGCTCATAGGTGAACGGCCGCATCTCAGCCCTCCCGCATCGAGTGCTTGGTCTGTTTGATCGCGGCAACGATGTTCGGATACGCCGCGCAGCGGCACAGATTGCCGCTCATGTATTCACGGATTTCGGCGTCGTTTGCCGCGTGTCCCTCCTCCACGCAGCTCACCGCCGAAAGAATCTGCCCGGGCGTGCAATAACCGCACTGAAATGCATCCTGGTCGATGAACGCCTGCTGCATCGGATGCAGGGTTCCGTCGGGCTTGGCCAACCCTTCGATCGTGGTGACCGCGCGGCCTTCGGCAACGAGCGCGAGCGTCAGGCATGACAGCACGCGGCGACCGTCGATCAGTACCGTGCAGGCGCCGCATTGGCCGTGGTCGCAGCCCTTCTTGGCTCCGGTGAGGCCAAGCCGCTCGCGCAGCGCATCGAGCAAAGTCGTGCGCGCGTCCAGTGCCAGCTGATGCTTGCGACCGTTGACGGTCAGCGCGAGATTCGCGGGATCGCGCGGATCTTTTGCGCGCGCCGTCTGCGGATCCATTGCTTCCGCGCGCGACGTCCTGGCGAATAACGGGACTGCCAGGGACGTCGCCGATGCGGTCAGGAACATACGTCGGCTCCATCCCGCGACACTGGTCGCCACGGAATGGAAGGTGGCATTGGGCATCGAATCTCCTCTGCGGCCAAGCGGAGCGGCCAGCCGCCTCGGAATGTGGATGCACCCGGTTTAGAGGTCTAACCGGCGACTATTTCGGCGGTTCCATGCGTTCCGGGGGCGGGATCCATCGCTCGCTCACATACCGAATGCGGGCTGCCGCGAGGGGGCGATGGGCCTCGACTATCTTCTAGCCTGCTGGAAAATCGCTGCTGCGGCCCGCGACCCGGATAGTGTTGGATTGATTACAGTCGCGGGAGAACTTCCGTTGGTAGATGTGGTCACCAGATCTCGCTCATAGGTTCCGGAACTGGCACGACCCAAGGCAAGTCGCTCAGTGTCGAACCTGTCCGGTCGACATGATTTGCCTCGCCTGGATTTGCGACCGCGACCTTATACCGTCCCGGCCCTGGTAACCGGCGGCCGTAGGCATCGCCTGGTGCTGGTGACGAATGTCACAGGGGCTCGCCCGGCAATTGGGCTATGAGCGGGCATGATTCGCGACGAGCGCACACCATCCCAGCGCCGGCCCCGGCCCATTTCGCCGCTGTGTCCCGCCTGCGGCGCCGCAATGGAGCTCATCCGCGTGATCCCGCGGGGCGGATATCACTGCGAACAACTCATCTTCGAGTGCCGGGACTGCAGCGTTGCCGTTACCCAAGCTCCCCAGGGAAGCCCGTAGCTGCCGCGCCACGGTTTTCCGGTCGACGCCAAGCGACGGGTAATGGCCGAAACGCATGGCCGCCGGGGCGATTCGCCGCTATGATGCGACACGGGTGCCAAGGGAGGTCGGCATGTTCCTCTACGTTCGAAAGTCTTTCATGATCTTCAAGATCGTGCTTGCCTGCATCGCGTTCCTGGCGGCGATCATTGCGCTGCTGGGGACCTCGCAGAACAGCCTGTTGCTGACGCAGGAGACCGGCAAGCAGTTGGGCGTCGTCATGGCCCTGGTGTTCGGCATCATCACCATTGTCGAGGCGTTCATGGCGCCGCCGGAGGCGATCATCTCCGATAAGATCATCAGCGGCTGGAAAACCGCGCCCGATACGCATTCGCCAATGGTCGGGATGCAGAAGAGCGGCGAATAGTCGGCCCGCCGGCGTTTTCCGGCACCAACCAGCAAAAAATGGCGAGCGGTTGGGGGTGCCCGACGGAACCGGGCTCGCCTCGTCGCGATGGCCCTGCTCGAGCCGGACGGCAAACTCAGCCGGGCGCGGGGCGCAGGCGCACGCTGGGCCTGATTTTCGCGAAGGCGAAGCAGCCTGGGTCCTCGAGATTCGCGCCGGGTGCGAGGCAGACGATCACTTGCTCGGCGATTTCCTGAAAACCAGCGCGAAAGTGGGCCGAGCTCTTGAGCGCCACGATGGCGCGCGAGGCAAGATCGACGCCGATGTGCGTAAACACCTCGCGGTGGATCGGTTGCTGCCGGATGCTGGCGACCAGGACTTCGACCCCGTCTTGTGCCAGCAGGGCCGTAGGGCCCATCCTGGTTTCCGCCGCGCGCAGCATCGGCGAGGTGCCGCGGAACCGGCCGTCGCTCAGCGCGGCGACGCGCCAGGGTCCCGGCAGCGGCGCCTGGCCCGGACCGGTTCCCCCTCCCCCTAGGGTTGCCAATGTTCCGCCCGTGCCGGATCGGTGCGCCGCCGCGGCGGCGGCCGGGTCATGCAGGATGCCGACCGCGGTGCGCTCCGCCCCCTGCCGCAGCAGCTCGGCGATCAGGCCGGTCGTATTCGAGGGAGCGCCGGCACCCGGATTGTCCTGCGTGTCCGATAAGACGACGGGGCGCGATGCCGATGCTGAAATCCGGATCGCCTTCGCCACCGCCTCGGCCGCAGGCAGGGGGCGATGCGCCGCGAACTCCCGCTCTGCGGCGAGCAGTGCCGAGAACAGCGCGTCCGCGGCCGCATCCGCGGCAGCTTGGGTTTCGCCGTAGGCCGTGACGCTCGGGCCTGCGTCGCGGATATCCGCCGGCGGGAACCCCATGTTCAGGGAAAGGTGCACACCGGTTTCCCGCTCGATCGCCGACAAATGCCGGTACAGCCCCCCGGCCGGCTCGACGTAGGTGCAGCCCGTCGTGATCGGGATCAAGAACGGACCTTGCCGCAGCGCCCGTGCCGGGTGCGGTTTCCATGCCAGCACGCGGCCGAGCCATTCGGCGCAACGCGCGCCGGCCAAGCCCCAGTCCGTATGCGGATAGGTGCGGTAGGACGAGATGAAGTCCGCGAGCTCCACCATTCGGCGCGGCAGGACCGATCGCGGAGCGAACCCGCCGCAGCAGCTCCGCTTCGCCATCGTCATGGCTCTCGGTGACCATGGCGCCGTGGAGCTCGAGATAAACCGCATCCGGATTTTCGCGCTCGAGTGCCGGGATCAGCTTTCCCACCATGCGCTCGAACGCATCGTCCGTCACCCTCCCGCCGGGCTGAGCGCCGGCCCAGGCCGACGGCACGATCGCGTGACCGGCCGCCTGCGCTTTCTCCATGAAATGCGCGATGCCGAGGTTGAGGCCGCGGAAGACCGAGCGGATCGCCTCGCCCTGCGTGACCGTCGGCCACGGACCGGCGCGCACGAAGTCGTCCCAAATGGTGGGCACGGTGACGAAGGTGTTCGTCTCGTGCATGAAGCCGCCGACGGCGACGCGCATGGGCTGACCTCCCGCACCGTGTCTTGCATGGTTCGGGTTCCTGGCGTCAAATTCGATGGAGATCGCGGCTCGGCGGCGTTGCGCCGACGATGCGGCGCCGGCTTGCGGGAAAGGCACGGCAGCATGAGAAACGACCGCATCGAGGTCCGCCCCGTGGCGGGCGCCTTGGGGGCCGAGATTGTGAACATCGATCTCGCGCATGATCCGGGCGACGAGGCGATCGACGCGATCCGGCGCGCCTGGCTCGAGCATCTCGTCGTGTTCTTCCGCGACCAGACGCTCGCGCCGCAGCTTTTCCTGCAATTTGCCCGACGTTTCGGCGAGGTGATCGAATATCCCTTCGTCAAGGGCATCGAGGGATTTCCGGAGATCACGCCGGTTATCAAGCTGGAGAGCGAGAAGACGAATTTCGGCGGGCTGTGGCACTCCGACACGGCCTATCTCGATCAGCCGCCGATGGCCACCATGCTGATCGCCCGCGAAGTGCCTCCGTTCGGCGGCGACACATTGTTCGCCAACATGTATCTCGCCTACGAGACGTTGTCGGAGGGGATGCGGCGCATGCTCGACGGGCTCGTCGCGGTGAACAGCTCCGCGAAGGCCGACGTCACCAGGACGCGCGAGGATCGGGTGCGCGACGGCGCCAAGCAGGACGCAAAGCAGCAATATGTGGCCGAGCATCCCGTGGTCCGCACCCACCCGGAAACCGGCCGCAAGGCGCTATACGTGAACTTCGGTCACACCGTGCGCTTCAAGGACATGACCGAGGAGGAGAGCGCGCCGATTCTCAACTATCTGTTCCAGCACACGGCACGCCCGGAATTCACCTGCCGCTTTCGCTGGCAGGCGGGCTCGGTCGCGCTGTGGGACAATCGCTGCACCCAGCACAATCCGATCAACGATTATCACGGCTACCGCCGCGTCATGCACCGCGTCACGCTCGCCGGCGACCGGCCCCGCTGAGACCACCAAACATCTACTCCGAGCGAGCCGCAATCTCCTCCCTCCCCCTTGCAAAGGGGAGGGAT
>VAZU01000127.1 GCA_005884745.1 Alphaproteobacteria bacterium | reverse complement strand
CATGGCCGAGGGCCGCCAGCTGTTCCGGGTCTACCCGCACACCATCCTGTTTCCCGGCGTGTTCGTCGCGGTCACCGTGCTGGCCGTGAACATGCTCGGCGACGGCCTGCGCGACGCGCTCGACCCGCGCATGGCGAAATCGATCTGACCGTGACGGCCGCGCTCGAGGTCGCGCATCTCACCGTTGCTTTGCCGGCGGGCGGGGAGCGCACGCATGCGGTACGCGATGTAAGCTTCGCCGTGAACCGGGGCGAGATCGTGTGCCTGGTCGGCGAGTCTGGCTCCGGAAAATCGGTGACGGCGCAGACCGTGATGGGCCTGTTGCCGCGGACGCTGAGACCCGTCGGCGCCGTGCGGCTCGAGGGCGAGGAGATCCTGCTCGCGGGCGAGGCGCGGCTGCGGGATCTCCGTACCACGCGCATGTCGATGATCTTCCAGGAGCCGATGACCGCCCTCAATCCGGTGATGACCTGCGGAGATCAGGTCGACGAAGTGCTGGCGACGCACACTCCTCTCGGCGCGGCGGCGCGGCGGGAAAAGACGTTTGCCATGCTGCGTCGCGTCGGCATCGCGGATGCGGAACGCATCAATGCCGCCTATCCGCACCAGCTTTCGGGCGGCCAGCGCCAGCGCATCATGATCGCCATGGCGCTGGTGCTCGAACCCGTGCTGCTGATCGCCGACGAGCCCACCACCGCGCTCGACGTGACCACCCAGGCGCAGATCCTGAAACTGATCCAGGACATTCAGCGCGAGCGCGGCATGGCCGTGCTGTTCATCACCCACGATTTCGGCGTGGTCAGCGAGATCGCCGACCGGGTCGCGGTGCTGCGCCTCGGCGAGCTCGTCGAGCTCGGCGCGATGCGTGACGTGCTGATGCGTCCCAGGCATGCATACACCCGCACGCTGATCGCTTCGGTGCCGAGCATGGTCCCGCGCGCGTCGCTGCGCGACACGAGCGCGCCGGTGATGCTCCGCACCGAGAATCTCACCAAGGTCTATGCGGACGGCGGCCTGTTTCGGAAGCGGCGGCCGGTCCGCGCCGCCGAGGCGGTGTCGA
Organism: Alphaproteobacteria bacterium; assembly: GCA_005884745.1. GTDB lineage: Bacteria > Pseudomonadota > Alphaproteobacteria > Rhizobiales > Xanthobacteraceae > AP-16. Next base: position 4,930 of record VAZU01000127.1, on the reverse strand, counting down.
TCGAGATCCGCCGCGGCGAAGTGCTGGGCATCGTCGGCGAATCCGGTTCCGGCAAGTCGACGGTGGCGCGCTGCATCGCCCGGCTGATCGAGCCGACCGCCGGGCGCATCTGGCTCGGCCCGGACGAGCTCGCCGCCATGAGCGGCCGCCGCCTGCGCAAACACCGGCGCCGCATCCAGATCGTGTTCCAGGACCCGTACCGCTCGCTCAATCCGCGGCGCAAAGTCGGCGAATCGATCATCGAAGGGCCGATGAATTTTGGCTTGTCGCGCGCCGAGGCGGTCGCGCGCGCCGCCGGGCTGTTGGAGTTCGTGCGGCTCGACCGCAATGCGCTCGAGCGCTTTCCCCAGGAGTTCTCCGGCGGGCAGCGCCAGCGCATCTGCATCGCGCGCGCGCTGGCGATGGAGCCGGAGCTCTTGATCGCGGACGAGCCGGTGTCCGCGCTCGACGTCTCGGTCCAGGCGCAGGTGCTCCGACTGTTCGCGGATGTGCGCAAGCGATTGGGGCTGACCATGCTGTTCATCACCCACGACCTGCGCGTCGCCGCGCAAGTCTGCGACACCGTCGCGGTCATGCAGCGCGGCAAGGTTGTCGAGCACGGCGAAGTCGCGCGGATCTTCTCGGATCCGCAGCATGCCTACACGCGCGCGCTGATCGAGGCGGCGCCGGGCCGGCACTGGAATTTCGGCGCGTTCGCGCACGCGGTGGCGGGGCGCTAGCCGGCGGCGAACGGTGCGTCGGCTGGCCCGATCATCCGCTTGCTGTTAGCTTGCAAGCGGCATCAGCCCAGTTCTCCTGCATGCAAAAAGCGAAAACCCCACGTGCCCGAAATCCATGATCTGAGCGCCGTCGAGCTGCTCGAGCTTTACAGGAGAAAGGCGCTCTCCCCGGTCGAGGCCACCCGTGCGGTGCTGGCCCAGATCGAGCGCTGGGAGCCGACGCTCTGCGCGACCTATCGGCTGGATCCCGATGCGGCGCTCGCGGCGGCCGAGGCTTCCGAGGCGCGCTGGCGCGAGGGACGAGCCGGCGCGCTCGACGGCGTGCCGGTCATGATCAAGGACAACATCGCCACCAAGGGCGTGCCGGTCCCGCTCGGCACCGCCGCCACCGCGTTGCAGGACGCCGCGGAAGACGCGCCGCCCGCCGCGCGCGTGCGCGAGGCCGGCGCCGTGATTCTCGGCAAGACGACGATGCCGGACTACGGCATGTTGTCCTCGGGTCTGTCGAGCTTCCATCCGCTCACGCGCAATCCGTGGGATTTTTCCAAGAACCCGGGCGGCTCCAGCGCCGGCGCCGCGGCCGGGCTGGCGGCCGGATACGGCCCGCTGCACATCGGCACCGACATCGGCGGCTCGATCCGGCTGCCGGCCGGCTGGTGCGGCGTGTTCGGGCTCAAGCCGAGCCTCGGGCGCGTGCCGATCGATCCGCCGTATATCGGCCGCGTCGCCGGTCCGATGACCCGCAGCGTGGCCGATGCGGCATTGCTGATGAGTGTGCTGTCGCGACCGGATGGCCGCGACCACATGAGCCTGCCCTACCAAAGCTGCGATTGGCTCGCGCTCGAGCGCGACCTGACGGGGCTCAGGCTTGGACTGCTGTTGGACGTCGGCTGCGGCCTTCCGGTCGAACCGCAGGTGCGCTCGGCGGTCGAGGCGGCGGCCCACGCGTTCGCGGCGGCGGGCGCGATCGTCGAGCCGATGCAGCCGTTCCTCAGTCGGACCATGCTCGACGGCGTCGACTATTTTTGGCGGATGCGGGCGTGGGCGGATCTCTCGGCGCTCGAGGCGGCGCGCCGGGCCGAGGTGCTGCCCTTCATTCTCGATTGGGCGAGCGCCGCCGCGAACCTCTCGGGCCTCGAGCTGTTCCGATGCTTCAGCCAAGTGTTCGTCATGCGCCAGGCCGCCCACGCGGCATGCCAGGCCTACGATTACGTGCTGTGCCCCACCGCGCCGATCCCGGCGTTTGCGGCCGAGCTGCCGTGCCCGACCAACGACCCGGCGCGGCCGTTCGAGCACATCGCCTTCACGGTCCCGTTCAACATGTCGGAGCAGCCCGCGGCTTCGATCAACTGCGGCTATACGACGGAAGGGCTGCCGATCGGCCTGCAGATCGTCGGCAAACGCTTCGACGATCTCGGCGTGCTGGCGCTCGCGCGCGCTTATGAACGTATGCGGCCGGCGCAACGACCGTGGCCCCGGCCGCCGCGATCGGGCTGAAGAAATTTTTCAGCGGGGCGTGCGGAGCTGTTCGTTGGCGAAGCGATGCCGGTGTGCGTCGAACGCAGGAGTCAGCATCCGACCGCCAAAAAAAGAGGGCCCCAGAAATATCCTGAGGCCCATGAGCACCGGGAGGAAAATGCCATTCATTGCCACGAGACCCGAAACGATCTCGAACTGGCAACATCGATCTTAGCGCCGTGCGTCCTCCGAGGCTGTGATATTTGCGCCACAGATCAGAGAAATCGGTGCACCGCGAATTACCCATACCGTGATCCGCGGGCGCTTTTGCATCGGCGCCGGCCCGGGTGTCTCGAACGGTCGCTTGCTTCGGGCGCTCCCATTCAGCGCCCCGTCCGTCTTCAATCTTTAATCAAACCGAATAGCGAGGGACTAATCTTTGCGTGATTCCCGGCGTTGGCCGGCCAAGCGCGCGATTTCAACTGCAATGTCGGCGTTTTTTGTTAGGAATTAACATTTGCGTGGAACAAAGTCGTCGCAGGTCGAGTTCGAAGCGAGCGATCCGGGGACCAATTTGGCCAGGCCTATGGCAATTCAGCCGAGCGCAGGCATCGCCGCGAAGCATGCCGCCGCGGTTCTGGCTGCGCGCGTCATGCTGGCGTCGAGCGTGACCTTGGTGGCTTTGGCGTGGCCGTGGGATCGGGCCGATGCGGCGCGCCCGCACCTGTACCGGGGCAAGAGCGCGCCGGCGGGCGAGAAACATCGTCAAGAGCCGACGCCGGCGCCGAAGGGCCCGCTGCAGATCATCATCTCCATCGCCGACCAGAAAATCTCGGTCTACAGCGGCGACGTGCTCGCGGCGCGCTCGGCGGTCTCGACCGGGGTTCCGGGCCACCCGACCCCGATGGGCGTGTTCACCGTCATCCAGAAGCAGCGATGGCATCGCTCGAACCTCTACAGCGCCGCGCCGATGCCGTACATGCAGCGGATCACGTGGTCGGGCGTGGCGCTGCATGCCGGCGTTCTGCCGGGCTACCCGGCTTCGCACGGCTGCATCCGGCTGACCGAGGATTTCGCCATTCACCTGTGGCAGCTCAGCAAGCTCGGCAACCGGGTGATCATCGCCCGCGAGGACGTGAGACCGATCGAGATCTCGCATCCGCAGCTGTTCGGGCAAAAGCGCAAACCCGATCTGCCGGTGTCGCTCGGCACGCCGGGCGAGGTGCTCAAAACCGCGCAGACGACCACGGTTCCGGCAGCCGACGACTTCATCAAGCCGGTGAAGGTGGCCGGCATAGCCGCCGACGCGAGCCCGCCGTCCGCGCCCGCGACGGCGGCGCAGCCTTCCGGCACCGAGGGCGGGCCGAACGTCGAGCCGAAGCCGCCGACGCCCAAGGTCGAGCCGATCTCGATCTTCATCAGCCGCAAACAGGAAAAACTGTTCGTCCGCCAGGGCTACGCGCCGCTGTTCGAGTCCGCGGTGACGATCCGCAATCCCGAACGGCCGCTCGGCACCCATGTCTTCACGGCGATCGAGCTCAAGGGAAATTCCGGTGCGATGCGCTGGACCGTGGTGTCGTTTCCGGACGAAGCCTCGAACAGGAGCGAGCGCGTTCGGATCGAGCCCGGGCAGAGCCGGCGTCCGGAGCGCGAGACCAAGCGATCAAAACTCTCCGCGCCGCCACCGCCATCGCGGTCGGTCGAGCGGGCGAGCGCGGCGCTCGAGCGCATCGAAATCCCGCCGGAGGCGGCCGATCGTATCGCCGAATTGCTGTCGCCCAAATCCTCGCTGGTCATCTCCGACCAGCCGCTGAGCGACGAGACCGACAGCGATACGGACTTCATCGTGCTGGTCCGCTGAATTGCCGCGCTGAGCCAAACGGCATCGCGCCAGGCTCGGAGGCCTGGCGCGATGCAGATTGGGCGGGACCTGGGTTTCTCTACTGCGTCTTGGGTCCCGGCGTCATGGCGCCGCCCGGCCGCGGCACCGCGCCCGGCCCGCCGGCCACCGGAGGCTTCGGCGGCGGCGGCATCAGCGGCTTGAAATCGGGTGCCTGCTGGAGCTCGTCCTTCGTGAAACGCATCGCGATCTTGTCGTTGCCGTCGGTGTCGCGGCTCAGCTCCAGGGATTTGAACGGGACGGCGACGTTCTTGGAGCCGATGCCCAAAAAGCCGCCGACCCCGATCACGGCCGCGAGGACGTTGCCGTTCTTCTCCATCAGCAGGTCGTTGATGCTTCCGACCGTGGCGTTGTCGGGACCGCCGACCTTGGCGCCGATGAGGTTCCTCGAGGCCAGCCATTGATCCTTGCCCTGCTCGGCAATGAAGCCGGGCTTGGCGCTCTCGGGCGCGGTGGTGGTGGCGCTTGACGTCGCTGCCGGAGCCTGCGCGCTGGGCGCCGGCGGCGTCGGAGTTTGTGCGAGCGCCGGCGCCAGCAACAGAAAGGCGGCAGCGCTCATCATCAGGGATCGTTTCAGCATGATGTTCTCCCGATCTTGCGCGATCGAAAATTCTCACAGCGGCAAAACGTCTCGGAGGCCCGCGGTGTTCCTTGCATCGCCGACCGGGGCCCGGGGCCAGAACGGTTTCAAATCGAGTATTTATGATCATAATGCCGTGCTGCAGCACGATCGGCGCGCGGCCGATTTCCGTCGGCGACGGCCGAACCGCCCGCCGTTTCGCTCTGCTCGAAGCCGCAAATGCGGCAAAGCGAATGGACGAACCATGATCGAGCCCGGCGTCTATCGGTATCC
>VAZU01000126.1 GCA_005884745.1 Alphaproteobacteria bacterium | reverse complement strand
GGGAACGGCCAAGTTTGGCATCGATGCGCGCCAGCCCGGCCAGCTTTATGCGGCGATCCGTCATTCGCCGCGGCTCGGCGGCTTGCTGCGCAGGGCGACGCTCCCGGATGGACTACCGGGCGTGCGTGGACTTGTCGAAGGCGCCGACTACTTTGCGGTCGTCGCAACGGGCTATGCCAAGGCTGCCACCGCCCTCGAGAAGGCGGAAGTGGCCTGGGATGACAGCAAGGCGCTCAGCGTTTCCACCAATGACGTGTTTGCCGCCTACCGGGCCGCGCTCGATCAGGGCACGGCCTTCAAGCCACGCTGGGTGATCGACAGCGCTGGCGATGCGGCCGCGGCCAAAGGCCGTAAGGTCGAGGCGACCTACGAGGCTCCGTTTCTGGCGCATGCGACGATGGAGCCGATCAACGCCACCGCGCTGGTCACCGACAGCGGCGTCAAGATCTGGGCCGGTCATCAATCGGGCTATCTCGTGAAATTGCTGGCGGGCCGCGCCGCGGGCGTCGCCAGCGACGCGGTTGAGATCGAAACGCCGTATCTCGGCGGCGGCTTCGGCCGTCGGGCCGATGTCGGCTATATCGTCAAAGCGGTCGAAATCGCGCGTAAATTCAGAGGCACGCCGGTCCAAACCATCTGGAGCCGCGCCGAGGACATGCGGGACGACTTCTACCGACCGGCGGCCATGGCCGACGCCTCGGCGACGCTTGACGGCGAGGGGCTGCCCACCGGACTGACTTATCGCATCGCCGTCCCTGCCGTGACGGAACGGTTTGTGTCCCGCATTTTTCCGGCGGCCAAGGGTGGATTGCTGGCAGACCGTTCGACGGTCGATGGTGCAGTTTTTCCGTTCTACGGCCTGCCCCCATCGCAGCATTGAGAATTTTGCCGTCGACCTCGGCATTCCCGTCGGCTTCTGGCGGTCGGTCGGCTACAGCCTGAACAACTTCTTTTTCGAGACCTTTGTCGACGAGCTCGCGGCGGCGGCCGGGGTCAAGCCGATCGACTACCGTGCGCGGCTGCTCGCGGCTGCCAAGGGCACCGAAGCCTCCAAGCGCGCCGGCGCGATACTAACGCGCCTTGCGCGCTTCGACGTAGACAACCCGCTCGGAACGGGTACGACCGGTACCAGAGCCGGGCGCGGAGTCGCGCTGTCGGAATGTTTTCACTCCTTCGTCGGTCAACTTGCCGATGTCGAAATCACCGGCAACCAGGTCCGCGTCAAGCGGGTGCTCGCTGTCGTCGACTGCGGCATGGCGATCGATCCGCCCAACGTAGCAGCGCAGGTCCGCAGCGCCATCAACTTCGGTCTGTCAGCGGCGCTGTACGGCAAGGTCGATATCGACAAAGGCAAAATCGTGCAGGAGAATTTCGATACTTATCCAGTATTGACTCTCGACGACGCGCCGGAAATCGTCGTCGAGATCGCAAATTCGGGCTCTCACATCGGCGGAGTAGGGGAAATCGGTACGCCGGGCATTGCGCCTGCAGTCGGCAATGCCATTTTTGCGGCAACCGGCAAGAGATTGCGGTCGCTCCCTTTCAGTCTTGGATGACCGTACGCAATTAGTCGACACCGAGAGGCGGTCGGTAGTGGGCCAGCCAATTAGGGGGCCCACTACCAGGCGGTCGGAGAGGTCTCGGGCCACACAACCTTTCCTCTTGGCCGGTACGAAGTGAGGCATACACTGGCAGGGGCGAGACATGGCGCAGGCGCCGACGGGCTGATCGAATGAGACGGCGGGAGTTCATGGCGCTGATTGGCGCGGCGTCGGCGTGGCCGCTCGCGGCGCGCGCTCAGCAGCCGGCGATGCCCGTGATCGGCTTTCTGTGCAGCGGATCCGCCGAGGCTTTTGGCCCACAAGTGGCGGCGTTTCGCGACGGCCTCAAAGAGGCCGGTTATGTCGAGGGGAGAAATGTCGCCATTGCATTCGCTTGGGCGGGGGGTCGATACGACCAGCTGCAATCGCTGGCCGCCGATCTGGTGAGCCGGCGGGTTGCCGTCATTGCCGCGGTGGGCGGTGCTGTCGCAGCGCTTGCCGCCAAGTCCGCAACCTCAACCATCCCCATCGTGGTCGCGATCGGCGACGACCCGGTAAAATTTGGAGTGGTTGCCAGTCTCAGCCGCCCGGGCGGCAACATCACGGGCGTAACCCTGTTCATCGACATTTTGACGGCAAAACGGCTGGAGCTCCTGACCGAGATCGCGCCCGCGGCCGCGCTCGCCATGATCATCAATCCGCGCAATCCGAATGCCGAGACCGAAGCCAGAGACGCGCAAGCAGCGGCGCAACGAAGCGGACGGGAATTGCGCGTACTGACCGCCGGTAACGAAAGCGACATCGATGCGGCGTTCGCGAACATCGCCCAGCAGCCGGGCGCGGCTCTGACGATCGGCACCGATACGTTCTTCTTCAGTCGGCAGGATCAGCTCGTCGGGCTTGCGGCCCGGTATGCGATACCGACGATCTATTTCCACCGCGCGTTCGGGCTCGCCGGTGGCCTGATCACCTATGGCTCGACCTTTACCGAGGAGTTCCGCGTGGCGGGACGATACGCCGGCCGAATTCTTGCGGGCGAGAAGCCGAATGACTTACCGATCCTGCAGCCGAGCAAGTTCGAGCTGGTAATCAATTTGAAGACCGCCAAGGCGCTCGGCCTCGCTGTGCTGCCTACTTTGCTCGCCCGCGCCGACGAGGTGATCGAATAAGGCGACAGCGGCGATTTCGGCTTGGGGTCGATCGCGTCGATTCGAGCACGAGGCGACTCCGATGAGGTTGGCAGCATCCGGCTGAGCGAGGCATAATTCCAGCGCCGCTCGTTCGGGTGCTCGGCGAGGATCATCAGCTTGATGGCTGGTACGGGGAATTTCAATGACTTGAGCCGGACCGGCGTCCCTGACCACAAGGCGCCGCCCCGCTGCGGATTCATCGCCATCCTCGGCGCGCCCAATGCCGGCAAGTCGACGCTCGTCAACGCGCTCGTCGGCTCGAAGGTGGCGATCGTCACCCACAAGGCGCAGACGACCCGCAGCCTCACCAGAGGCATCGCGGTCGAGGGTGCCTCCCAGCTGATCTTCATGGATACGCCGGGCATTTTCGCGCCCAAGCGCCGGCTCGACCGGGCGATGGTGACCAGCGCCTGGGGCGTCGCCCAGGACGCGGATCTCGTCTCTCTGCTGATCGATGCCCAGCGCGGCCTCGACGAGGAGGCGCGCGCCATCCTGGAGCGGCTCGCCCCGTTGCGGCAGCCGAAGCTCCTGGTGCTGAACAAGATCGATCTCGTGCCGAAACCCGGACTGCTGGCGCTTTCGGCCCAGCTGAACGAGGCCGCCGCGTTCGAAACGACGTTCATGATCTCGGCGCTCACCGGCGACGGCGTCGCCGATCTCAAGCGCTGGCTGGCCGACCGCGTTCCCGAGGGCCCGTGGCACTACCCGCAGGACCAGCTCACCGACGCGCCGCTACGCCAATTCGCCGCCGAGATCACCCGCGAAAAACTCTATCTGCGCCTGCACCAGGAGCTGCCGTATCGCTCCACGGTGGAAACCGATGTATGGAAACAATTGAAGGACGGCTCCGTGCGAATCGAGCAGACCATTTTCGTGGAGCGCGAGAGCCAGCGCAAAATCCTGCTCGGCAAGGAGGGGCGCACCATCAAGGCGATCGGAACGGAAGCGCGGCGCGAGATCGCCGAGGCGGTCGAGGCTCCGGTGCACCTGTTTCTGTTCGTGAAGGTGCGCGAGCACTGGGGCGAGGATCCCGAGCGCTACCGCGGGATGGGATTGGAGTTCCCGAAAAATTGACGGCGTTCAAGACGGGCTAGCGCAATGGAATGGATCGACAGCGGCATCGTGCTCGGCGTGCGTCGCCACGGCGAGGCCAATGCCATCGCCGAGCTGATGACCCGCGCGCACGGCCGGCATCTCGGTCTCGTGCGCGGCGGGGCCGGCTCGCGGCTGCGGCCGGTGCTGCAGCCGGGCAACTCCGTTCGCGCCGTGTGGCGGGCCCGGCTCGACGAGCATCTCGGACATTTCGTGGTCGAGGGCCTGGAGCTGCGCGCGGCCTCGTTCCTGCCGGTCTCCCATGCGGTCTTCGGGGTCACGCATCTCGCGGCGCTGTGCCGCCTGCTGCCCGAGCGCGATCCGCACCCGGCCGTTTACGACGCCGTCGTCGCCATCCTCGACCGCATGCACGATCGCGCGCTCGCCGGGGCACACGTGGCACGGTTCGAGCTGCAGCTGATTGCCGAGCTCGGATTTGGCCTCGATCTCGAACGCTGCGCCGTCACCGGCGAAGCCGCCGATCTCGCCTATGTCTCGCCGAAATCGGGCCGGGCGGTCTCTCGCGCCGCGGGGGTGCCCTGGCAGGACAAGCTGCTGCGCCTGCCCCGGTTTCTGGTCGAGGAAGAACCCCGGACCGCGCCTTCGCCGGAGGAGCTTGCGGATGGGTTGGCGCTGACGGGCTTTTTCCTCGGCCGCTATGTGTTCGAGCCGCGCGGCCAGGCAGCGCCGGAAGCGCGCGCCCATTTCCTCGCCGCCGTCCTGCAGGCGAGGCGGGCGGCGGGCTAAATCACCGAGCGCAGCGAAGCCCCACCGCCTGCTCCAGCAGCACGCTTTTGCCGCGAAAACGCGGGTTTTCTGGAGGTATTTTTGAAAATCTTTCGAGCGGAATCATAGGGTTGATGCATTTCAATTCGCTAAAACGCGTCTTTGAGATGCAACAGGTAATTTTACAATCCTTGAGTGTGAAGCTATCGCCCCGGTGCCTCAACAGGTCTTCCAGCAATATTTGTATCCCCAGCGCCACTTGCACTTTTCGCAGGTGTTCACCGGTTCCTTGCAGGGGTACCAGCCCCAGCCGTGCCAGCCCCAGCGCTTTTCGCGGCAGGCTGCCGCCTCAACCGGGTTCAGACGCTCGGCGGCGGCGCGAATCCCGGCCGATCCAAATGCCTCGGCCCGGCTCGACGCCGGCGGCCCGGCGATGAGGATGCCGGCCGCGATCAGCATGAAACCGATCTTTCGCATTTCCCCCTCCCGCGGCTCCCTCCGGACGAGCCGATCCCTCCAAGTCCCGCTCTCCCATCGGAATTTGCGGGCGCTCCACGCGTAGCCTACGCGACCGGCCAATGGCAACAGCGGGCCCCGCTCACCGGCACCACAGGCGCCGATGGCACTTTACCGGGCCGCACCAGCGGCGAATCCGGCACCAGGCCTCGATTGCCGGCGAACCGGCGCCGACCGCTTGGCGGATCGCCGGCGCGTTCGCGGGGCCGGCCGAGGCGGGCGGGGGGCCGACCCAGCCGAAAGCCAACGCGGCGATCGCCGCGAGCATCAAGCTTCGCATGAGCATTCTCCTGTCGTGGACCTCGCCCGTTACGGTTCGCCCCTTGTTCGGGGTTGATCCAAGCATTACCCATCGGCCATGGGCAAACGATTGATTCCCCCCCAGGAACCCTCCGAAGTGCAGGAGATCGCGCTGCGCGACGCGCTCGAGGAGCGCTATCTCGCCTACGCGCTCTCCACCATCATGAACCGGGCGCTGCCGGATGCGCGCGACGGGCTCAAACCCGTGCACCGGCGCATCCTCTACGGCATGCGCCTGCTTCGGCTCGATCCGGGCGCGGCATTCAAGAAGTCCGCGAAGATCGTCGGCGACGTGATGGGCAATTTCCATCCTCACGGGGACCAGGCGATCTACGACGCGCTGGTGCGGCTGGCGCAAGATTTTACCCAGCGTTATCCGCTCATCGACGGACAAGGCAATTTCGGCAACATCGACGGCGATAATCCGGCGGCCCACCGCTACACCGAAGCGAGGATGACCGAAGTCGCCCGCCTGCTGCTCGATGGAATCGACGAGGACGCGGTCAATTTCCGCGCGAGCTACGATGGTCAATTGGAGGAGCCGGTCGTGCTGCCGGCGGCCTTTCCCAACCTGCTGGCCAACGGCTCGCAGGGCATCGCGGTCGGCATGGCGACCTCGATCCCGCCGCACAATGCCGCGGAACTGTGCGCTGCGGCGCTCCACCTGATCGACCACAGGCGGGCCAAGAGCCGCGAGCTGATGGGGTTCGTGCCGGGTCCCGATTTCCCGACCGGCGGGATCATCGTCGATAGCGCCGAGACCCTTGCCGAGGCCTATGCCAATGGTCGCGGCTCGTTCCGGGTGCGGGCGCGCTGGGAAAAGGAGGAGACCGGGCGGGGGACCTACGTGATTGTCG
>VAZU01000125.1 GCA_005884745.1 Alphaproteobacteria bacterium | reverse complement strand
GGCTCTCGACCGCGGCCAGTTGGGCTCGGATCGGGATCCTGCTCAACGCGCGGGTGCCAGACCGGCCAAATCCCCGGCCCAAGCCAGCGAACAGATTTGGATACCCAACACCTTCAATCTGCCGGATTTCGGCGACCGCTCACTCGTGGGTAGGGGGTTGGCGCAAGGGCTCTCCTCGCCCCACAACCAGGTGGCGCCCGCCGAAGCGAATCTGTTCGAGCAACGGGTCACCCCGGGGGGCGTGTCCATCGGACTGGAGACCGAAACCACCATCAAGCAACGCTCCCTCTCCGGCGATGGGGACAAAGACCCGGAGCGCGACACCATTCTCGATCCAAAACGCCAACGCGGTTTTCTGCCGTTCATCGGCCTGTCGGCCAAATCCAGCCTGCAATAGGCCGGTCGGGGCTGTCCGACTTTCCGTGGTTCCGATCGGGGGAATTTTACGTACCCCGCGGTGTCTTATGCCGAAACGCACCGGTTTGGCTGCATGCGGACGGCTCCAGCCGGTACCATCTTCGAGACCGGCATACGAGAAAATTGCCGTCGGATCGCAGATATCTTCCGCCGGCGTCGGGAGTCGGTCCCTTGAGCACGCGCATGCGGCGAGAGGTGATTCTGAAATTTGAAAAGCGTGCTTGAACTCCTAGTCAATCAGCCGAGCTTCCCCGCTCGCGCGCATTGCCGACCTGCCACATCTCATAGGCCGCGAGCGCGATCACCAAGAGCCCGACCACGACGAAATCCGTGGTCGCCGCCGGCCCGACCCCGCGCAGCACCCAGGGCGAGACGAGAAGCCAGGCTCCGAGCGCCACGTTGATCCATTCCTCCCAGACCTGAAACGCCGAAAGCGTCACGACTTCGGCGAGGATCAGCACGAAGCCGAGGATGACGGAATTCTGCATTGCGGCGGCCTGATCCTCGAACTGCAGGATCCAGGGCGAGAGCAGCAGCCAGAACCCGAGAAGCCAACTGGCCCAATCCTCCCACTGCCGGGGAGGCGTGAACGTGATGCTCGCCATGTGCTGCCTCGCGCTTGGTGGCCTGCAAGTGCGCCAGAATAGGCCGCCGCGTCATGGACGCAAACGCACATCCGGGCGAAATCCACGCGCCGCGGTCGCCAGCCGTGCAGCGGAACCCGGAACCTCGACCGACGTTGCTCCGGGTGCCTGGCGCAGGTCCGGGGACCGGGACGAGGCTTCACGAAGCGATGCTTTCAACTCGGGTGCGCAGAGCCGCAGTTGCGCGAAGTCTGGCAGGGGCGCTCTTGCTTGCCGGTTCGGCCCTCTGCCAGCCGGCCTACGCCCAGTACCGCGGCTTCGGCTTCCCGTTTTTCGGCAATCCCTGGTTCTCCGACCGACCCGCGCCCGAGCCGTGGGTGCCCCGTCACCGCCAGCCGCGGGAACGCGAGCCCGCGAATATCCCGGTCCCACCGCCCCCGCAGAAATCCGAGATTACCCCGGCGAAGACCGGGATCGTGATCGGCGATTCCATGGCCGAATGGCTCGCCTATGGGCTGGAGCAGGCCTATGCCGAATCCGCCGAAATAGGGGTCGTCCGCAAGGTGCGGTCATCGACCGGCTTGATCGATCCGTGCAAGGGCGAGCTGCGCAAATGGCTGGAGCAAAGCCTTGCCAACGAGAAACCGGCTTTCGTCGCCATCATGATCGGCGTCAACGACCGGCGCTCGATGCCGGCGTGCGGGCCGTCCGGCAAAAGCGACGGGGCAAAGGCGGGCCCTTACGCCTTTCGATCCAAGGAGTGGGCCGAGGCCTATGGCAAGGAGGTCGACGAGGCGATCGCACTGCTCAAGAGCAAGGGCGTTCCGGTGTTCTGGGTGGGGCTGCCGTCCGCCAAGAATATCCGCGCCGCGGACATCGGTTTCCTCAATGATCTCTTTCGCGAGCATGCGGACAAGGACGGGATCGGGTATATCGACGTTTGGGATGCTTTCGTCGATGAGGACGGGGATTTTGCCATGCGCGGACCCGACGTGAATGGACAGACGCGCCTGCTGCGTGCCGCCGACGGGCTGAATTTCACCAAGCCGGGCGCGCGCAAGCTTGCGCTTTATCTGGAGCGCGAGATTGGCCGGACGGTGCTGCATCCTGCGCCTGCCGAACCCCCGGTCGCCGCGCGAGGAACCATTCCCCCGCCGGGCAAGCCCGATGAACGGCCCGTTGCGGGGCCGGTGGTGCCGCTGACCGAGGTGCCGCCGTCCGTCAAAGGCGAGGCGCTCCTGGGAGCGGCAAAGCCCGCGCAGGCTCCGTCCAACCCGCGCCTTCTCGGCGGCGAGCCGGCAGCGCCGGCCCGCGGCCGGGCCGACGATTTCAGCTGGCCCCGCGCCCAGGAAGCTCCCGGCGCGGCGCAGGAAAGCTCTGGCCGCGCCCAGGAAGGCTCGGGCCGTGCGCAGGAGGGCTCCGACGTGGCGCCCGGGTCCGGCAAGCCCAGGCCGCGAGGCGCGAGCCGCAAGTCGGGAGAGAATGCGCGCTGAAGCCGGCCATGCGCCTGCCCGGTTGGACCTCCCCGCTACTCGCCCTGTGCCTCGCCGCTAGCGCGCCGAGTGCTTCCGGCGCAGGGGAGCAGAGTCCCGGACCGCCTTCCGACCCCGGACCGCGACCGGGCATCACCCAATCTGCGGCGCCGGATGCGAGCCGATCGTCGGAAAAATCCGAGACTGCCGCACCGAGCGAAGGCGCCGCCAGACCGCGAATGCCCGCTCCGGGCGAGCCGCCAAGCCGGGAATCGATCTGCTTGGCGGTGCAATCCGCGGCGGCCGCCAACGAGCTGCCGATCGAGTTCTTCACGCGCTTGATCTGGCAGGAGAGCAGGTTCGATCCGCGCGCGGTGAGCCGCAAGGGAGCCCAGGGCGTCGCTCAGTTCATGCCGAAGACTGCGATCTGGCGCGGCTTGGCGGACCCGTTCGATCCGATCCAGGCGTTGCCGCAATCGGCCGCCTTCCTGCGGGAGCTGCGAGCCCAATTCGGCAATCTCGGACTTGCCGCCGCCGCCTATAATGCCGGTCCCGGCCGCGTTCAGGCCTGGCTCGCCGGACATGCGAGCTTGCCGGGCGAGACCCGGGCCTATGTGATGGCGATCACCGGCCATTCGGCCGAAACTTGGCGCGCTGGCGAGCCACGGGAGGCGGCGCCGCTTCCCGCGTTGCCTTGCACGCGGGTTGCCAAGCTGTTCACCCCGTCCAGGCCGACTGCCCCGGCGCAGCCGAACCCGCCGGCCTGGGGTGTCCAGCTGGCCGGGAACTGGTCGGAAGCGCGCGCACTCGCCAGCTACGACTCGCTGAAGCAGCAATACCCTGCCATTCTCGGCGCCCGCCAACCCCTGCTGATCCACAGCAAGATCGCAGGTCGCGGGCCTGCGGTCTGGACTCGCATCCGGATCGGGGCCGACACTCGGGAGAGCGCCGAAAAACTGTGCTCGAATTTGAAATCGGCGGGCGGCAGCTGCATTGTGCTGCGGAATTGAAAGGCGAGTAAGCTTTCGTCGCGCACGGGGGTAGGGAGACGGGGATGCGCAGGGCTGCAACGAGTCTCGGTGCGCTTGTCGTGTCCCTCACCGCAGCGATGGCCGCGACCACCGCCCAACAAAAGCATCCGGCGCCCCCCGCTGTGCACGCCCATGCGACCACGGCGCCGAGCGCCGCCGCTCGGCGATCTGTCGCTTCGCCTGGCCTCGCCAAAGCGCACAGCAGTAAGAATAAGGCTGCCCCGAAGCACGCGTCCGGTCGCGCCAAAGGGTCTCACGCGAAACAAGCCCGTTCGCGCACCGTCCAGGCGCATGTCCGACCCAAAGCCGATGATGCCGGGCACCCTCGCCCCGCGCTGCAGTTCCATGGGGGTGCGGCCGGATTGTTCGCCGGCTGGCCCTTTACGCGGCCGGGATCGCCCGGACGGTTCGGCGGCGATCACGCCAAGCATCAATATGGCGGATTCATCGGATGGTTCGGGCCGGTGTTCTGGCCCTACGCCTATGATGACATGTTCGCCTACGTGTTTTGGCCCCTCGACTCTTTCGACTATGGTGAAGCATTCTGGGCATTCGCGTATGACGATTTGTTCGAGGGGATTTTCTGGGCGGATGCCGAGCTCGAGACCGAGCCCGGAAACGTCATCGCCACCGCCGAGGCGGATATTCCCAGTTTCGGGGACCGAAGTCGGGCAGGGGTGCTCGGGCTCGAAGGACAGTCGCGCGAATTCGCGCAGATCTGCGGCGACCGAACGCCGGGCCTGAGCCAATGGCCGATTCTGCGGATTGCGCAGAGCGTTGGGCTCATGCGCGAGCAGCGCACCGCGCTCAAGGATCTCCAGACCGCCGCCGCCGAAGCCGCGCGCGCGCTCAAATCCGCCTGCCCCGTCGAAACGCCGAAAACACCCGCAGGGCGGCTCGATGCGATGCAGGACCGCGTGCAGGCGATGTTGCGCGCGATCGATCTCGTTCGCCCCGCGCTCGAGAAATTTTACGCCCCGCTGAGCGATGCGCAAAAGGCGCGGTTCCACGCGACGGCATCGCAGACCTCCGGCGGGGACGAGGCGGTCGGCTCGGCAAGCGGAGAGAACGAGCTCGTCCCGCAGATCTGCACCGATCATCCCGGCGGCCTCTCGGTGCAAACGGTGGACCGGCTCGAGAACGTGGTGCGGCCGACGGCTGCCCAACGCGGCGCGCTCGACGAGCTCAGAACGGCGGCGGCGCGGGCGGCGCAAATTCTGCGCGACGCCTGCCCGGTCGGCACGCCCGGCAACCCGCCCGAACGGCTCGCCGCCATGCAACAGCGGCTCGGCGCGATGCTCGATGCTGCAAGCATGCTGCGTCCGGCGCTGCAAAACTTCTATGCTTCGCTGACGGACGTGCAGAAGGCGCGGTTCAATGCGATCGGCAAGCAGGCCGGCCGGGTCGCTAACTGAGGTCTTCGGAGGAACTCGCGTTCCGACCCTTGGCTCGGGCGCGCCGGACAGCCAGCCATAAGCCAAGATCTCGCCGGCAGCTTCGCGGGTCGGCTGGGCGCACGGCGCAGTCCGGCGCGGCCCTCGACGCCGCCGCGTGAGTCCTGCTAGGGGTCGCGGCGGCCCTCGCTTGGCCGTGGGCCCCGGCCGAGGTCCAAGAGTCAAAAAACGTCCATCGGGGAATGAAATGCTCAAGCCGCTGCGCGCCGTGGGGCGGCCGTTCGCAAAATGGATCGGCTGGAACCGGGTCGGGGTTGCGCTGAGCATCACCATCATCGCGGTCGCGGCGATCGTGCTCTATCGCATGCTCCACGACATCGACGTGAGAGAGGTCATGCGGGCGGCGCGAAGGACGCCGCTGCGCGACCTGTTCCTGGCCGGGCTGTTCGTTGCGGCCGGCTATTTCACGCTGACGTTCTATGATCTGTTCGCGCTGCGCACGATCGGGTGGAATACCGTGCCCTATCGGGTCGCCGCGCTTGCCGGCTTCACCAGCTATTCGATCGGCCACAACGTCGGGGCGAGCGTGTTCACCGGTGCGGCGGTCCGCTACCGCGTCTATTCGGTCTGGGGACTCACCGCGATCGACGTGGCGAAGATCTGCTTTGTCGCCGGCCTGACCTTCTGGCTCGGCAACGCGACGGTGCTCGGCCTGGGCATTGCCTACGATCCGAGCGCGGCAAGCGCCATCGACCAGCTGCCGGTCTGGCTCAATCGGTCGCTGGCGGCGGGGATTCTGCTGGTGCTTGCGGTCTATGTCGGCTGGGTGTGGATGGCGCCGAGACAAATCGGCCGCAGCAATTGGCAGGTGACGCTTCCGGGCGGTCCGTTGACCCTGCTGCAGATCCTGATCGGCATCGTCGATCTCGGCTGCTGCGCGCTCGCGATGTTCGTGCTGATGCCGAGCGAACCGCACATCCCTTTCGTGACGCTTGCGGTCATCTTCGTGATGGCGACGCTGCTCGGCTTTGCCAGCACCTCGCCCGGCGGGCTCGGCGTATTCGACGTGGCAATGTTCATCGGGCTGTGGCAGTTCGACAAGGAGGATCTGCTCGCGGGCCTGCTGCTGTTCCGGCTGTTCTATTACGTCGTGCCGTTCGCGGTCACGCTGGCCGTGCTCGGCGTCCGCGAGCTGGGGCTCGACCTGCGCGAGTTTGCGCCGCACGAGCAGGAACCGACGGTTGCCGATCGGAGCTCGATTCCCGTCGGAACGCCCTGCGTCGGCGTTCGACAGCAAGAAGCAAGCCAGCTCCGATCGCTGATTGCTCGCCCAGTCTGATTCCTGATATCGGACCTCGATGTCTGATCCGCGCAGCCGATTTCCGGGTGGGCCGCCGCTGCGGGAACGGCTTCTTGCCGCGCGTGGCGTGTTGGTCGCCGCCGGGCTGCTGCTGTTGGGGTTTGCGGCGTTCAACCTGCTCTCGGTGTTCTACGCATTGCTCGGATTGGCCGTGATCGCCGCGGCAGCCGTCGTCGGCCCCGGCGCCTCCGTCCCGCCGCGTACCGGCCGCGCACCCGAGAATCCCGGGCCGGGAATCGGCAGCCCCTGGATCGAGACTTTGATCGGCAAGCTTCCGGACCCGGTTATCGTGCTGGACCGCGACGGCCGGGTCGTTGCCTTCAACGCGCAGGCGAGCGCGATGGCTCCGGCACTGGGCCGAGGCGAGGCGGTCTCGCTGGCATTGCGCGTACCGGAGGTCGTCGACGCGATTCGGCAGGCTGGCGCGGGGGCGGGCGCGCAACGTGTCGAATTCTCCGAGCGCGTTCCGGTCGACCGCTGGCTGGCCGCTCACGTTGCCCCGCTCGAGCTTGCCGACGCTTCGGGCGTTATTCGTCGCCTCCTGCTCATGACGTTTCACGATCTCACTCCCTTGCGCCGCGTCGAGGAGATGCGCGCCGACTTCGTCGCCAATGCCAGCCACGAGCTGCGCACGCCGCTGGCGTCGCTGTCGGGATTCATCGATACGCTGCAAGGCCCCGCTCGCGACGATCCGCAGGCGCGCGAGCGCTTTCTTGTCATCATGAAGGCGCAGGCCCATCGCATGGCGCGGCTGATCGATGATCTGTTGTCGCTGTCGCGGGTCGAGCTCAATGCACACGTGCGACCCGAGACGCCGGTCGAGCTCGCCGCCATCGTTCGCCAGGTCGCCGACGCCCTGCAGATGCTCGCACGCGAGCGCGGCGTGACGATTGCGCTCGCCGTTTGCGCCGAACCGCTGCTCGTGCTGGCCGACCGCGACGAGCTCACCCGCGTATTCGAGAATCTCGTCGAGAATGCATTGAAATACGGCGCTTCGGGCAAGCGCGTCGACGTCTCCGTCGAGCGTGCCCAGGCCGCGGACGGCGCCGGCGAGGCGATCGTCCGCGTTCGCGATTACGGGCCGGGCATTGCGGCGGAGCATCTGCCGCGGCTGACCGAGCGGTTCTATCGGATCGACGTCGGCCAGAGCCGCGCCGAGGGCGGCACCGGGCTCGGGCTTTCGCTGGTCAAGCACGTGCTCAATCGCCACCGCGGCCGGCTCGGCATCGAAAGCAGGCTCGGCGAAGGCGCGACGTTCACCGTTCGCCTGCCGCTCGCGCCGCATCGAGGGTGATCGCGCCCGTGGCCGAGGTCCAGCCGCTCGGCGCGATCTCGCCGGGCCCGCGGGTTTTGCTACCGAGAATCGGCGCTCTCAGCGGGATCAGGCGCCAGCGCCGGCCGGCCGAATGGCCGGCGACGCTCGGCCGGCTCGGTTCGCTCGAGATTCGATTGGCCACGAGCGCCGCCGAGATACGTCGCGCGCAGCGACTCCGATACAAGATCTTCTACGAGGAGATGTCCGCTGCGGCCGGCCTTGTCAGCCTTATCACGCAGCGAGACCTCGACGAGTTTGATCCCAACTGCGATCATCTGCTGGTATTCGACAAGACGTCCGCAGGAAGTCCGGCGAATGTCGCAGTCGCGACCTGCCGGCTGCTGCGGCAAGACGTTGCGGAACGTCGCGGCGGATTTTATACCGCCGG
>VAZU01000124.1 GCA_005884745.1 Alphaproteobacteria bacterium | reverse complement strand
GCAAGTCGGCTTCTCGGGTGGCGTTCACGACGTAGATCGCCAGCCCCAGCGCTCGCGCGGCTTCCTGCGCGTCTCGAACCTGTGCTGCCGCGTTTTGGTTCTCCGGGTTCACGAGAAAGCCGAATGCGCCGACGCCGGGCGCGAGCTCGTGCATAAGCTCCAGCCGCTTCGCGCCCAGTCTGTTGATGAACAGGCTAACCCCGGTAACATTGGCGTTGGGCCGGCTGAGGCTCGGGACCAGCCCTTCCTCTACCGGATCGCCGCCGCTGAAGAAGACGATCGGGATGGTTGCGGTCGCGGCCTTGGCCGCGAGCGCTCCCGGGAGCGTCATTGCCGCCATGACCGAGACCGGTATCCGGACGAGATCGGCGGCGAGCGCCGGCAATCGATCGTAGCGATCCTCCGCCCAACGGAACTCGATGGCGATGTTCTGGCCTTCGATGTAGCCGGTTTCGCTCAATCCCCGGCGGAACGCTGCAGTGAGTGCCGCACGCGCTTCGGCCGAGCCGCTGCTCAGAAAACCGATCACCGGCGCGGGTAGCTGCTGCGCGCGGGCGGCAAGCGGCCACGCCATGGCCGCGCTTCCAAGCGCGATGAACTCCCTTCGCCTCATTCGATCACCTCGTCGGCGAGCGCCAGCAGCGACGGCGGCACCGTCAGCCCGAGCGAATTGGCCGTCCTCATGTTGATGGCGAGCTCGAATTTGGCCGGCCCCTGCACCGGCAATTCGCCGACCTTGGCGCCTTTGAGGATGCGATCGACGTAGGATGCCGCGCGGCGAAAAACGTCCAGCGTGTCGATCCCATACGACATCAGCCCGCCGCTCGCGGCGAAGAACCGGAACGGATAGAGCGCGGGCAGGCGCTGCCGCGCGGCCAGCGCAATGATCTCGTCGCGATGGTTCGTGGTGAAAATATCGGGCACCACCATGAGGCCGGTGGTCCCGCCGCTCGCCGACGGATCGCCCAGCCCCGCGATCTCGGCGGCGCTGCGCACCCGCGCCGGCCTCACCTGAAAACCGAACGGGGAAGCCGCTTCCTCGAGCGGGCGCAGAAAAATCTCCCCGCCGCTCGCGGCCGTCTCCGGATTGAAGACCACCGTGACCTGCGTGACGCGCGGTGCCATCTGCTTGAGCGCCTGCAGCCATTTGCCGGCCATCGAGGACTCGAAGCTGGTAAATCCGGTGATGTTCCCGCCCGGCTGCGCCCAGCTCTCGACGAAACCGCTGGAGACCGGGTCGGAAACCAGCGCGAATACGATCGGAATGGTGCGCGTCGCCTGCTTGAGCGCCGCGACAATGGGGGTCGGATTGGCGACGATCACGTCCGGGGCGGACGCGACGAGCTCCGCCGTATAGGCACGCAGGCGCTCGGCATCGCCGCCGGTCCATCGCTGCTCGATGCGGACGGCTCTGCGCTTCGGGGTCGCTTTCCGCAACTCCCAACAGGATAGCGATCCGCCGCGTCCTGCCGGGATGCTGGGCTCGGCCCATGCCCGGCCGCGCGGCAATCGCGATGCCGCCGAGAAGCGCAAGAAATTCCCGCCGCCGCATGCGATCACCCCGCGAAGGCGCGAGCCTGGTCCGGCATGGCGACCCGGCATCATGAAGGCTGGGGTAGCGCCTGTCGAGCGCCATCCGTCCCGGAAGGCCGGCCCCGAAGGCGGCGCTCGAAGCATCAGAAATATCGCCACCACAGATACACGTGGCTGATGACGATGCTGACCAACATCATCGGAAAGGCATACATCGTGTACGTGAGGAACCGGAACGGGATGCCGTTGCGCTCGGCGATCCCGGCTACCGTCAGATTCGCGGACGCGCCGATCAGCGTGCCGTTGCCGCCGAGACAGGCGCCGAGCGAGAGCGACCACCACAGCGGCTCGATCTTGTCGGCGCCGCCATAGCTCGCCGCCATCAGCGGGATCATGGTGGCGACGAACGGAATGTTGTCGATGATCGCCGACAGCAACGCCGAGCCCCAGAGAATGACGTAGCCGGTGGTGGCGAGGTCGCCGCCGGTCGCGGCGACGAGTTTCCCGGCAAGCAGCGCCAGCAGCCCGCTGACGTCGACCCCGTGCACGATGATGAACAGGCCGATGAAGAAGAAAATGGTGATCCATTCGACGTCGCCGAAAGTCTGATGGATGTTGTGCGAGGCTTTCTCGGTGTGATGCGCCCAATTGTCGAGCAGCATCAGCACCGCCGCGCCCAGCATGGCGATGGTCGCGGGCTCGAGCCGCAGCGGCCGGGCGAACACGAAGGCGACCAGGACCACGGCGAGAACCGCAAGCGCCTGCTTGAGCAGCAGCCAGTCGGTGATCGCCTCCTCCGGAACCATCGCCAGGACGCGAGCCTCGGCGGCGGGCGTCGCTCGCATTTCGCGTCCCCACAGCAGGTGAGTCATGACCGTCTGCGCGATCAGGACCACGACGATCACCGGCGTAAGGTGAACGACGAAATCGTCGAACGCGAGCCCGGCTTGCGAGCCGATCATGATGTTGGGGGGATCGCCGATCAGCGTTGCGGTGCCGCCGATGTTGGAGGCGATGACCTCGCCGACGAGGAACGGATAGGGCGGGACCTCGAGCTCCTTGGTGATGGCGAGCGTCACCGGAACGATCAGCAGGACCGTGGTCACGTTGTCCAGGAAGGCGGAAAGCACCGCCGTCGTCACCTGCAGCAGGAACAGGATGCCGGCCGGATGCGCTTTCGCCGCCTTGGCCGACCAGATGGCCATGTATTGGAACATGCCCGAGCGGCGCGAGATCGACACCAGGATCATCATGCCGGCGAGCAGCCCGATCGTGTTCCAATCGATGCCGCGGATCGCCTCGTCCTGGTTGATCACGCCGAGCACGACCATGATCGCGGCGCCGACGAGGGTCACGACCGAGCGGTTGATCTGCTCGGAAATGATTACCGCGTAGGTGAGGAGCAACAGCGCGGTTGCGACCCAGAGCGGGCTCAGACCGAAATAGACGTTCGACACCATGGGATCGGTCATTCCCTAGCCCCTGTTCCGTCGCCGCCGCCCCAATGTAGCGGCTCCGGGAGATTCTCGGCAGGCCGAAATGCAAGGGATCCGCAGGGAAAGTCCCTCGGTCGCAGCGCCGGCGAAACCGGTCCGCGCGTTCATTCGTCCCCAACGACGCAGCGCCGAAGACCCGAAAGCCCGGCAGCGCCCCCCGGTTCGACCCGAAACTTTCGATTGACGGAGGACGCGCAGTTCGGATTAAGCTTTCGTTCGCAGCCGCGCGAGAGGGGTCGCGCGGTCGGGGCGACCAAGGAATGCCCGGCCGAGCCTGCGGCCGGCGAGGGGAAACGGGTGGGCGGCACCTTCGACGAAATTCTCCAGGCTCTCCTTGCGGTGAGCCGCGGCATCGATGCATTCAATCAGCGCCTGGGCAAGTGGGTGAGCTGGCTCCTCCTGGCCATGGTGCTGATCTCGGCGACCAATGCCACCGTCCGCAAGGTATTCGACACTTCCTCGAACGCCTGGCTCGAGCTGCAATGGGTGCTGTTCAGCATGGTGTTCCTGCTGTGCTCGCCGTGGACGCTGCTGGTGAACGAGCACATCCGCATCGACATCGTGAACAACGCGCTTCCCAAGCGGGTGCGCAACATCATCGACGTCGTCGGCCACGCGCTGTTCCTGCTGCCGTTGACCCTGCTCATGATCGTCACCGGCCTGCCGTTCTTCCTGCGCTCCTACGAGATCAACGAGCAATCGATGAACGCCGGCGGGCTGCCGCAATGGCCGGCAAAATCGCTGGTGCTCCTGGGCTTCTCGTTGCTGTTCCTCCAAGGGATCTCGGAGCTGGTCAAGCGGGTCGCCATCATGCGCGGTCTCATCCCCGACACCGCGACGGTCACCGCGCATGAAGTCGTCGTCGAGGAGGCCAAGCGCCTGATCGAAGACATCACGGCCGAGACGCATTGATGCGCGGGCCGTCGGATCCGAGGACGACACCATGACGGCGCTGTTCATCCAAAACATGGCGCCGATCATGTTCGCGGCGCTCGTGTTCTTCCTGCTGCTCGGCTACCCGGTCGCCTTCTCGCTCGCCGCCAACGGCCTGATCTTCGGGCTGGTCGGGATCTGGCTCAACCTGTTCACTCCCGACTTCCTGCAGGCGCTGCCCGAGCGCGTCTATGGCGTGATGAGCAACGATACGCTGCTCGCGATCCCGTTCTTCACCTTCATGGGACTGGTGCTCGAGCGATCCGGCATGGCCGAGGACCTGCTCGACACCATCGGCCAATTGTTCGGCACCGTCCGCGGCGGGCTTGCCTATGCGGTGATCTTCGTCGGCGCGCTGCTGGCGGCGACGACCGGCGTGGTCGCCGCATCGGTGATCTCGATGGGGCTGATCTCGCTGCCGATCATGCTGCGCTACGGCTACGACCGGCGAGTGGCTTCGGGCGTCATCGCCGCCTCCGGCACCCTGGCGCAGATCATCCCGCCCTCCCTGGTGCTGATCGTCATGGCCGACCAGCTCGGGCGCTCGGTCGGCGACATGTACGAAGGCGCCTTCCTGCCCGGCCTGGCGCTGGCGGGCCTGTACGCGGTGTCCGTGTTCATCACCACCATTTTCTTCCCGAACTACGTGCCCGGGCTGCCGGCCGACGCGGTCGGATTCCGCGAGGACAATGGCGCGCGCGGGCTCATGTCCCTCGCCGTCCTCACCGCCGCCAGCACCGCGGTCGCCATTCTGGCGATGCGCGGCTCCGACACCCATGGCGCCGACTACGTGGTGCTGACGATGTTCATCGGCATCGTCTTCGCGTTCGCGGTCTCGATCGTGAACTGGCTGTGCGACAAGCTCTTCGGCTTCCGCTTTCTGTCCCGGCTGGGACAGCAAGTGACGTTCGTGATGGTGCCGCCGCTGTTCCTGATCTTTCTGGTGCTCGGCACGATCTTCATCGGCGTTGCGACCCCGACCGAAGGCGGCGCCATGGGCGCCACGGGGGCGCTCGCGCTCGGCGCGCTCAAGCGTCGGCTGAGCTGGGATTTGGTGCGCCAAGCCGCGGAATCCACCGCCAAGCTCTCCGCCTTCGTGGTCTTCATCCTGGTCGGCGCAAGGGTATTCTCGCTGACCTTCTACGGGGTCGACGGCCATCGCTGGGTCGAGAGCTTTCTGGTCAGCCTGCCGGGCGGCCCCGTAGGCTTCCTGGTTTTCGTCAATCTCTTCGTGTTCGTGCTCGCGTTCTTCCTGGACTTCTTCGAGATCGCCTTCATCGTCATTCCGCTGCTCGGTCCGGCGGCCGAGCACCTCGGCATCGACCTGATCTGGTTCGGGGTGATCCTCGGGGTCAACATGCAGACCTCGTTCATGCACCCGCCGTTCGGTTTCGCGCTGTTCTACCTGCGCTCGGTCGCTCCCCGGGAGACCTTCATCGACCGCGTTTCCGGCAAACGCACCGAGCCGGTCACCACCGGGCAGATCTATTGGGGCGCCGTCCCCTTTGTCGTCATCCAGGTGATCATGGTCGGGCTCGTCATCGCCTTCCCGGCCCTGGTGATGCACTACAAGGGCCTGGGCTCGCTGGTCGATCCCTCCAAGGTGCGCATCGACATCCAGGCGCCAGACATTCCGCCGCCGCCGGATTTCGGTCCGCCGTCGAACAAGTGAGGCTCGGCGCAGCGGCGTTTCTCGACGGACCCGACACCCTTGTTGGGGCCATGAGAAAGGTCCATGCTGGCCGCCTCTAACGCAGCGATCCAACAAACTGGAGGGAGACGAATGAAACGCCGTGATTTCCTGAAGGCCGGCGGCGCCGGCCTGGCCTCGACCGCCATCGCCGCGCCCGCAATCGCCCAATCCATGCCCGAGATCAAATGGCGGCTGACGTCGAGCTTTCCCAAGTCGCTCGATACGCTCTACGGCGGCTCCGAGATCTTCGTCAAGGCCATCGCCGAGGCGACCGACAACAAGTTCCAGATCCAATGTTTCGCAGCGGGCGAAATCGTGCCCGGCCTGCAGGCGCTCGACGCCGCCTCGAACGGTACCGTCGAGATGTGCAATACCGCCCCGTATTACTACGCGGGAAAGGACCCGACCTTCACGTTCGGTACCGCCATTCCGTTCGGGCTCAATACCCGCATGCAGCTCGCCTGGCAGCGATTCGGCGGCGGCCTGGAGCTGATGAACGAGCTCTACAAGAAATTCAACGTGTACGGCATGCCGTCCGGCAACACCGGGGCGCAGATGGGCGGCTTCTTCCGCAAGGAGATCAACACCGTCGACGATCTCAGGGGCCTAAAGATGCGCATCGGCGGCGTGATCGCCGGCCGCGTCATGGCCAAGCTCGGCGTGGTCCCGCAGCAGCTCGCGGGCGGCGACATCTATCCGGCACTGGAGAAGGGCACCGTCGACGCCGCCGAATGGGTCGGTCCCTACGACGACGAGAAGCTCGGGTTCGTCAAGATCGCCAAATATTACTATTACCCCGGCTGGTGGGAGGGCGGCGCCCAAAACGCCAACATGATCAACCTGGACAAATGGAACGAGCTGCCCCCGGCGTACAGATCGATCATCCGCACCGCCTCGGCTCTGCAGCACGAATGGGAGCTCGCCAAATACGATGCCGGCAATCCGGAGGCGTTGAAGCGCCTGGTCTCCCAGGGTGCGCAGCTGAGACCCTTCCCGCCGGCCGTGATGGAAGCCGCCCTCGGCGCTGCGTTGGAGCTCTATCGCGAAGTCTCGGCCGAGAACCCGCTCTTCAAGAAGGTATGGGAATCGACGCTCGCCTTCCGCAACGACCAATATCTGTGGTGGCAGATCGCGGAATACGGTTACGACACCTACCTGATCCGCACCCGCACCCGGGTATAGTCGCCGTTGCGCACGCGCCAACGACAACCCCGGGACCTTGCGGCCCCGGGGTTGTTCTCGAACAGCCGCGCGATCCGGCCGATCAGCTGCGGGTGTGGCGGATCATGTAATTGTCGTTGTTGTACTCGGCCACCGACCACCACAGGTATTCCTCGTTGCGGAAATCGCGGATCGATTCCCAAATCTTCTTGAACATCGGGTTGGTGGCCGAGACTTCATCGTAGACCTCGTTGGCGGCCTTGAAGCAGGCGTCCATGACCGGCTGCGAGAACGGCCGCAATTGCGTCTTCTCGGCGACGAGGCGCCGCAAGGCGGCCGGGTTCACGGCGTCGTATTTCGCCTGCATCCAGACGTTGGTCATGTCGGCCGCGGTGCGCACGATCGACTTGTAGGTCGGGCTGAGCGAGCTCCACTTGTCGATGTTGATGAAGGCGTGAATCATGGTTCCGCCTTCCCACCAGCCCGGATAATAATAGTACGGCGCGACCTTGTAGAAGCCGAGCTTCTCGTCGTCGTACGGGCCGACCCATTCGGCGGCGTCGATGGTGCCTTTTTCCAGCGCCGGATAGATGTCGCCGCCGGCGAGCTGCTGCGGCACGCACCCGAGCTTCTGCAGCACCCGGCCGGCGTAGCCGCCGATGCGCATCTTGAGCCCGTTGAAATCGCCCGGCTCCTTGATCTCCTTGCGGAACCAGCCGCCCATCTGGCAGCCGGTGTTGCCGGCCGGGAGCGCGTAGATGTTGTATTTCTTGTAGAACTCGTTGGTCAGATCGATGCCGCCCCCGAAATACACCCAGGCATTCTGCATGCGCGCGTTGAGCCCGAACGGCACGGCGCAGGGCAGCGCGAAGGTCGGATCCTTGCCGACGTAGTAATAGGAGGCGGTGTGGCACATCTCGACCGTGCCGTTGGTCACCGCGTCGGCCGCCTGCAGCCCCGGAACGATCTCGCCGGCCGCGAATACCTGGATCTGGAACTTGTTCTCGGTCGCCTCGGCCACCGCCTTGGCGAAGATTTCGGCGCCGCCGTAGAGCGTGTCGAGCGACTTCGGAAAGCTCGACGTGCACCGCCATTTGAGCTCCGGCATGGACTGGGCGATCGCCGGCTTGGCAATCGCCGCGGCGGCAAACCCGGCGCCGGCTACCTTGAGTACGTCGCGACGTTTCATCTCGTTCCTCCCGTTTTTGGAATGCTGGCGGACGCGTCTTGCTGATGCCTGTTTGGCACGGATGAATACCAGCGGCAACCCCAGTGCGCGGCCGATCCGGCCGCCGCCGGTCGACTTGGTGCAAGCAGGCGGGCCGGCCCCGGGCTTTGA
>VAZU01000123.1:9732-10816 GCA_005884745.1 Alphaproteobacteria bacterium | reverse complement strand
GGGTCCGGATGCCCATTTTTGCGGCAATTGACATTCAGCCGCGGTTCAGCTCCGCCGGATTCACATGAGCGGAGAATTGCCGCCCACGCCTTGTCAAGCAGGCCGGTGCGGGCCCATATCGTCGCTCGGAAACGCTGGGGTTGATTCGGGTAAAACCGGCCATGTTTGGGATCGGGCTACACTTTTGCCCCAATCCGGCCGTAGGTCGCCCGGTGACAAGGGAAGGGGACATGAAGCCTCTGCGCATCGCAATGCCTGCTGAACCCGAGCCGGCATCGGACGCCGCGCTTGCACGCCGCATTCTCATCGTCGAGGACAATTATTTCGTCGCGCACCAATGCCGCAGCGCGCTCCTCGACGCCGGATACGACGTCGTGGACGTCGTGATCACCGCCGACGACGCGGTCCGGGCGGCGATGGATCGCCGGCCCGAGCTGGTGCTGATGGATATCTATCTCCCGGGGAAACGCGATGGCATCGACGCGGCCGTCGAGATTTTTCAGCGCTTCTTTCGCGTCGGCGTTGGCCGACGCCGCGGTGAAGGCACGTGCGGAATCCGCCCAACCCGTGGGATGGCTCGCGAAACCCTTCAACGACCGCAAGCTGATTGCGACCGTGAAGTCCGCTCTCGGCGACATGGATGGGCTGCCGCAGGCGCAATCCTGATCGGTGTCGGCGCGTTCGGTCCCGCTTTTTCCCTTGGACGTTGGCCGGCCGCCCGCGAACGCGGGCGGGGAACCGCGTATGCTCGGCGTTGGTTGATAGCTTTCGATCCGCCGGAGAGCCGCATGGCCAAGCTTGGCACCTTTGCCCTGGTGGGGGCGTCGGGCAGGCGATACGAGTTCGGCATCTACCTGCGCGAGGATGCCTTCAAGCCGCTCGGCGCGGTGTATTTCCTGGCGAAGCGGATTCCGTTCGCCGAACGCGAGGCGGAATACACCTGGATCTACGTGGGCGAGGCCGCCGACATCTCCCGGCGGCCGCTTGCCGGCGAGCAGGAGGCCTGCGTCGACGCCAATGAAGCGAATTGCCTGTGCCTGTGCATGGAGGAGGATGCGCAGGCAAGGGCCGCGATCGTCGCCGA
>VAZU01000123.1:0-9715 GCA_005884745.1 Alphaproteobacteria bacterium | reverse complement strand
GGACCAGAAACGAGAGAGCCTACCCCCGCAATTGGGCAGGGAACCGGCGGCTCCGGAACCGGGCCTCCGATCGGCCGTTCCGTTTGTGCGGTCCTTGACGGGGACCGTCCCCCCGTGGGGTTTCCTCCCTCGACTTGGGCCGCTGCGGGAAGCCGGGGCGGCTCCTTTGCGTGTCGACAGCCGAGCGCGCTCCGCTGCGGCGCCCGAGTCGGATGCCTACGACAAGACGCTCACCAGGGCCGAGGCGTCGAGGCGCATCGAATTGCTGCGGGCGAAGCTCGACAAGGAGCGGCACGCGGGAAACGACCGCCCGGGCTGAGGTGTCAGCTCTGCTTGCGCAGCTCACCACCCCCGCTTTCCGCGAGGATCTGCGTGTCGATCGAGATCGACAGCGGGATGTCGCTGCCCACGAAGATCGGTTTGACCACGTGCGATTGGTAGCGCCAGGTGTTGTCCTCGCCCAGCACGCAGTCCGCATGGAGGTCGGCGACCAGCATCGGCGGCCGCTCGCCGTGGAACGGCGGCCGGCCGTCGGCGCGGTACAGACTGAGCACGCCGGTGAGCTGCGCGCGGCGCTCGCCGTTGCGCGCGACCTGCAGATTGCTGATGAGATGACGCGTGGTCGTGTGCCCGCGCTGCTGACGCCAGACATAGAACGCACGGATCCTGTCCTGCCCCTGGAACCGGTTGTCGCCGACCGCGAACAAACCGTCATCGACGTAGAATTCGTGCGCGTTGCAGCCGGCGTTGAAATCGACCTCGAACCAATAGCTGGTCTCGAGGCGATAGAGTGCGTACCAGAGCGCGGCGTCCTCGCTATCGTTCATGCCCTGCATGGCAAGACCGCACCGCCGCCATGCGGGCCGATGCGCCTCCGTTCGAGCTTACCACAACCGCGCTCCGTTGCGCCGGTTCCCCGCGCGGAGCCGAGGTACCCCCGCGGGGGAGGGCCCGGGGCGAAGGGCGGATAGCGTCGCGTCTGGGAATGCAATCCCGGCGGGATCAGCCCCGCTTGCGGCTGCGCGTCCGGGCGGCGCGCGGCCGCGCCGCGGCGCGCTTCACGCCGCGCTTGGCGCGGGTCTTCACCACCCGCCGCGCCGGACGCTTGGCCCGGGATCGGCGCGGCTCGATCTGCGATGCCGGCGTCGCCAGCTGGCTCTCGCCGACCACGCGGTCGTGCGGCTCGCGCGCGCTCTTGATCTGATAGAAGAACTCGCCGTTGTGATCCGGCAGCTGGCGCACGATCTGATATTCGGTGGTGGGAGCGGATCGCTGGTGAAAAGCGGGAACGAAGTCGACTTTCTCGCCAACGCCGAATTTGTGACTACTACTCATATAAGCCGGACAAACAAGAGGATCGATCCGCCACCTTATCCGGTTCCATTGAAATTGCCAAGACCGATCAATGTCTTGCGTTGCGTGCCGCCGAGATGGTTAAGGCCGCGGGCGGCACGTTCCAAGACCCGGAATCCACGTCTATTTGACGATTCGGAGACTTATTTGGACGAAACCGGATGCATCGAGCTTTGTGCAGTGCAGCATTCGCCGCGCGACGGTTTGCGCCGGGCCAGTCCGGGACCCGGATGGATGGGGAGGGGAGCATTTTGAGGGGAGGCCCGTCACGGCCGCTATGCCCGCGGCGGTTTCTTGGCGAGGCGTTCGTTCACCCGTGCGATGTCGACGACCATTCTGTGGTGAGTCCCGCGCCCGATTTCCTCGCTCTCGTCGCGCGCGCTCACCGTGAACTCGACGCGGCGCCCCTCGACCTTGGTGACTTCCGCCTCGGCGCGGATTTCATGACCCGCGGGGGTCGCGGCGAGGTGCCGGACGTCGACCGCGGTTCCGACCGCGGTTTCGCCGGCGTCGAGAAAGCCGCGGATGGCATCGAGCGCGGCGTTCTCCATCGCCAGGATCATGACCGGGGTGGCGAGCACGTTGGGGAGCATCGGATCCTTGAACCGGCTGGCGAGGTGCTCGGGTCGCACGCGCAGCGTGAAGCTGCCCCTGGCACCTACGGGAATCGGGCGCATGCGCTCCTCGCGATCTCGGCGCCACGCGCCCGGATCGGCCGGTACATCGACCCAGCGGCTTTTTCCGTCAAAACCCCGTTACGGTCCGACGGGTGTGCTCGACCTCCGGCGCAGCGGCGAAACAATGCCCCACGAGCTTGCGCCATTCCTGGAAGTCCTCGGAGCCTCTGAAGTCGACCGTGTGGTTTTCGACCGTATCCCATTTGACGAACAGCCGGTACCGCTGCGGCTTCTCCACCGAACGCTGCAGCTCCATCCCCTGGCATCCGCGGGCGCGCTTGAAGATGGGCGCCGCCTTTTTTACGCCCGCTTCGAACTCGGCCTCGAGGCCGGGCTTGATGTCGATCTGAGCAATTTCCAGCACCATGGCTTCCGCTCCTCGTCAAAATCATTGCATCACAACGCCGGCCGGCGTGCCGGCAGCAGTCGCGCGGGCAAGCGCGAGGCGACCAGCCCGACGATTCCCCTCGGCATGTAGATGATGAAGATCACCAGCAGGATGCCGTAGATGGTATTGGCGGCGCCGATCCAGGTGGTGCCGAACCAGACGCGCAAGGCTTCGCCGAGCACGATCGTGAGCACGGCGCCGACCGTCGGGCCGAGCATGGAGTACATGCCGCCGGCGATCGCCGCAAACACGATCTGCAACGACACGCCGACGCCCGCGAGCGTGTCGGGATTGAGATACATCACGAACTGGCCGTACAGCGCGCCGCCGAGCGCCGTCATTGCCGCGCTGATGATGGTGACGGTGAGCTTCTGGCGGGTGACATGGATGCCGATCGCCGCCGCGGCGCCCTCGTCCTCCGAGATCGCCTCGAGCGCCGCGCTCGCCATGCTGGTGTCGACGCGGCGCCAGACCCAAAGCCCGAACAGCCAGAGCCCCAGCGCCAGAAAGTAAAAATAACGCTTGTCGGCAAATTGAATTGCGATCCAGGACGACGTGGGAACACCGTTCGGCGTCATTCCCAGCGATCCGCCGGTGATGTCCCGCGCCGCGACGATGGAGAGCCGCGCCACTTCGGCGAGCGCGAGCGTCACCAGCGCGAAATAATGCCCGACCACCTTGAGCCGGAAGCACGGATAGCCGATTACCACCGCGATCAGCACCGCCAGCGCCACCCCGATCGGGATGCCGAGCCAGGGCGTGAGCCCGGCGAAGTTCCACAGCAGGCCGGCCGTATAGGCGCCCGTGCCCAGAAACGCCCCGTGGCCGAGCGAGACCAGGCCGAATTTTCCCATCAGCGACCAGGCGGTGTAGATGAACCCCCAGATCAGGATGAGGATGACGATGTGTAGAAAATACGCGGAGGGAGAAAGCCACGGCAGCGCCGCGAGCGCCGCGAGTCCGGCGAGCCATGGCGCGCGCGTGCTCATGATCGGCCGAAGATCCCCTGCGGCCGCACGAAGATCAGCGCGATGAACACCACGAACGCCAGCACCTCGCCGATCTCCTGCGAGAAATAGAAACCGCCCACGGAGATGATCTCGCTCATGATGAACGCGGCGACGAAGCCGCCCAGCATGTTGCCGAGCCCGCCCAGCACGCAGATCATGAAGGTGATCGGGCCGAACGAGAGGCCGATGAACGGGTGCACGTCGTATTGCAGCACCAGCAGGCAGGCGGCAAGCCCGGCCAGCGCCCCGCCGATCGCCGAAGTGACGAGGTAGATGCGCCGCTGGTCGACTCCCATCAGTCCGACGATTTCCCGGTCCTGGCCGATGGCGCGGATCGCGGTGCCGAGAAAGCTCTTCGACAGGAACCCATAGAGCGCGCCGGCACCCAGCACGGCGACGCCGAAAGCGATCAGTCGGGCGAAGCTGACGTTCATGTCCGCGAATTCCAGAATCGGCAGGCGCAGGCCGATGTTGCGGAAATCGGTGCCGAACAACAGCGTGGCGAAGCTCTGCAGGAAGAACAGCAAGCCGCCGGTGGCGAGCAGCTGATTGATGGCGGGCGAGCCCAGGATCGGCGCGATGATGAGCTGGTGAACGAGCAGCCCCAATACGGCCACGCTCAGGATGGCGATCAGGGCCGCGAGCGCCAAGAGCCAATACACCACGTACATGCCGCACATCACCAGCTCGGCGTAGGCGATCCACACCACGTCGATGACGCCGAAGATCAGGTTGAGGCCGAGCGCCAGCAGCGCCAGCACGCCGCCCAGCAGCAGCCCGTTGAGGAGAGCCTCCACCAGATAAATATCCATCGCCTCAGCCTCTTCCCCGACTACAGTCCGAGATACGCTTGGCGCACGAAGGCATTGGCCTTGAGCTCGGCGGCCATGCCGGAAAGCTTGATGCGCCCGACCTCGAGCAGATAGGCGCGGTCCACGAGCTCGAGCAGCTGCTGCACGTTCTGCTCGACGATCAGCACGGTAAAACCTTCGCTCCGGATTTTTCGCACCAGATCGAACACCTGCTGCACGACCAGCGGCGCAAGTCCGGCCGAGGGCTCGTCGAGCAGCAGCAGCTTCGGCTTCGACATCAGCGCGCGGGCGATCGCGCACATCTGCTGCTCGCCGCCCGACATCGTGCCGGCGAGTTGGGTGCGCCGCTCGGCGAGCCGAGGGAAGAGCTCGTAGACCCAGGCGAGACGCTCGCCGAAATGTTTTCGCGCCTGCGGCATGTAGGCGCCGATGCGCAGGTTCTCCTCGACCGTGAGCTTGGGAAACAGCCGGCGGTTTTCCGGCACATGCGCGATGCCGCGCGCGACCACCCGGTAGGCAGGCACCCCGGTGAGCGCGCGGCCTTCGAAGGCAAGCTTGCCCGCGCGTCCGGGCAGCAGCCCGGAGATGACCCGCATCAGCGTGGTCTTGCCGGCGCCGTTGGGGCCGATGACGCCGACCGTCTCGCCGGCATCGACCCTGAGATTGATGCCGAACAGCGCCTGGAACGAGCCGTAGGCGGCGGAGAGGTTGTCGATCTCGAGCACGGCCTGCGCTCACGCCCGAGCCGCATACGCCCACCCTCCCCTGGAGGGGGAGGGTCGGCAGCGAGCACTTCGCGAGCTGCCGGGGTGGGGTGATGCAGCTTCACCCCTACCCGGCTCGCCGCTTCGCGGCTCGCCGACCTCCCCCCTCCAGGGGGAGGTGGGAGCGTGGCTCCCACGCGCCGCATTGCGTGCAAGCCGTCTGCTCACTTGTGCCCCTTGCCCAGGTAGACTTCGATCACCCGCGGATCCTGCGCGACCTCTGTCGGGGCACCTTCGAAGATGTTCTCGCCGTGGTCCAGCACGATGACCCGGTCGACCACCCGCATCAGCACTCCCATGATGTGCTCGACCCAGATGATGGTGATGCCGAGCTCCGCGCGGATGCGCTCGAGCACGGCGGCCGCCTGATCCATCTCGGTGTGATCGAGGCCGCCCAGGCTCTCGTCGGCAAGCAGGATGCGCGGCTGCGTCGCCAGCGCGCGCGCGAGCTCGAGTTTCTTGAGGCCGGCCGCGCCCAGGCCGCCCGTGGTCGCGCGGGGATCGCTGGGCAGACCCGCGAGCTCGAGCGCACGCGCCGCTTGCCGCTCGGCCTCGCCGCGCGTGACCCTCTGGCGTTGCCCGAAGAACGCCGCCAGCGCCACATTGCCGAGCAGGCTGAGCTTGCGGAACGGTCGCGGGATCTGAAAGGTGCGCGCGAGGCCGAGATGACAGACCTGGTCGGCGCTCATGCCGCCGATCTCGGAACCGTCGAGCCGGATCGAGCCGGAGGTCGGTCGCAGCGCCCCGGCGATCAGGTTGAAGATCGTGCTCTTGCCCGAGCCATTGGGGCCGATCAGGCCGAGAATCTCGCCCTTGCGGAGCTCGAAGGACACCCGGTTCACCGCCCGGAATCCATCGAAGCTCTTGGTCAGGGATTCGACGGCCAGCACCGGCGGACCTCGATGATTCGATTCGTCTGCCTACGCTCGCCCCGCTGCAAGCGAGCGGACGAGCGCGCAAATGCGATTGGGTTTCCGGTCAGCCTCACGTCACCGCGTAAGGGGAGGACGCCGGCAGCGGCAGCACGGGGTCGGCCGTGCGGATGGGAGTGGGCCACACCACCTTGGTGCCGTCCTTGACGTATTGCATGACGACGGGCGTCGAGCGTTCGTTCTGGCCGGACATCGGCGTGCCGGGCGGGAAGAATTTCACGCCGTAGCCCTGGATGGTGCCGCCGGGCGCAATGTCGACGTCGAGCGCCGCCTTGCGCACCGCTTCCGGATCGGTGCCGCCGTATTTGCTGATCGCGATCGGCAGCACTTTTTCCAGCAGCAGCCAGGTCTGGTTGAAGCCCATCGAGGTGTGCGGCGGCACTTCCTTGGCGCCGGTCTGCGCCTTGTAGCGATCCACCATGATCTTGATCAGGTCGCCCATGGCGGGCGCCAGCGACTTGGGATCGAGCAGCTGAGCCGGCACCGGATCGACGTTGCAGAAATTGTCGATATCGGCCCCGAAGGTGTCGCGCAGCTTATCGATCTGGCTGTAGCCCGCGCCGTTGCCGATCAGCATCTTGAAGCGCAGGCCGGCCTCGCGCGACTGGCGCAGGAACAGCGTGATGTCCGGGTTGTAGCCGGTGTGCAGGATGACGTCGGCGCGCGCGCGCCTGAGCTTGGTCACCAGCGAGGAAAGATCGGGTGTGCTCGCCGAGTAGCCTTCCCTGAGCACGATCTGATCGATGCCGCGCGCCTTGCACTGCGCGACGTCCGCCTCGGCGACGCCGGTGCCGTACGGTCCGTCCTCGTAGATCACCGCGACCTTGAGGTCCTTGGGATCGACGCCGAGCTTGGCCTTGGCATGCTCCGCGAGGAACGATGCTCCGGCTTCGCCGTATTGATCGGAATGAATCTGCGCCCGGAACACGTAGTGGAGGTCCTTGCCCTTGAACACCGAGGAGGCGATGGCGGTGGTAATCCAAAGAATCTTCTTCCGTGCCTCGAGCTTGGCGGCGAGCGGCACCGCATGCGCGCTCGAATAGATGCCGAGAATGATGTCGACGTTTTCTTGGTCGATCAGGCGCTCTGCCTCATTGATGGCCACGTCGGCCTTGCTCTGGGAATCGGCCTTGACCGGCTCGACCTTGTATTTGCCGAGCACGCCGCCGTGCTCGTTGGCAAGATCGATGGCGATCTGTGCCCCGATCGCGCACGGCAGCGACCCGGCCGCCGCGAACGGGCCGGACAGATCGTAGAGCACGCCGATCCGGATCGGTTTTTCCTGCGCCCGGACGAGCGAGGGCACGCTCAGGAGCGGGCTCGCCGCAACGCCGGCCGTCGCGAGCTTGAGCACGGAACGCCGTGTCTGCATGGGATCCTCCCTATGTAATTGAAATTCAACGGTTATTTTGCCATCAAGCGTAGTGGGCGCCAAGTTTGCTGTCAATAGCCGCGGCGCGTCATTCCGGGGCGCCGCGGAGCGGCGAGCCCGGAACCCATGACCAGCGATGGAGAAACATGGCACTGATCGTGTGCATAGATCCCGGGTTCGCTCGCGGGCCTGCTCCGGATGCGATCCCATTGCGACCGGGCGCTCGCGCCCCGGGATGACGCTGGAGGCGAAATCATGAAGCCCAATCTGCGCGTCGGGCTTGCGGGACTGGGCGCGATCGGCATGGCGATTGCGCGCCGGCTCGAGGCGGGGATTCCCGGGCTTGCGCTTACCGCCGCCGCGGCACGCGACAATAGCGCCGCGGCAGCGCGGCTTGCCGCGAACGCGATCGCGACACGGATGGTCGCGGCCGCGGCGTTGCCCGAGCATTGCGACGTGATCGTCGAATGCGCGCCGGCGGCGGCGTTTTGCTCGATCGCCGCGCCCGCGATCGAGGCGGGGCGCATGCTGGTCGCGCTCAGCGCCGGCGCGCTGCTCGACCATATGGAGCTGCTCGACCGCGCCGCACAGACGGGCGCCCGCATCCTGGTGCCGACCGGGGCGCTGATCGGGCTCGACGCCGTGCGCGCCGCGGCCGAAGGCACCATCGGTTCGGTCAAGCTCGTGTCGCGCAAGCCGCCGTCGGGGCTCGTCGGCGCGCCGTATCTTCAGGCGCGCGGCATCACGCTCGCCGGCCTCGCCGAGCCGATGAAACTGTTCGAAGGCAGCGCGCGCGAGGGGGTGCGGGGCTTTCCGGCCAACGTCAACGTCTCGGCGGCGCTGGCGCTTGCCGGCATCGGTCCCGACCGCACGAGCCTGGAGATCTGGGCCGATCCGGGGATTTCTCGCAACATCCATCACATCGAGGTCGATGCGGATTGCGCGCGCTTTTCCATGACGATCGAGAACGTGCCCTCGGAAAACCCGCGCACCGGCAAGATCACGGCGCTGAGCGCCATCGCCTGCCTGCGCGGCCTGGTGAGCACGCTACGGGTGGGAAGCTGAGGGCGGCGGCGAACGTTCGCTCGCCGGGGCGTTCCAACCCGGGCGACCTCGCGAGGCGATGACCCAGGCCGACTCGATTCATGCTGTCCTCATGACTTCCACACGAGGAGGTAGATGACGACGATGGCGCAAGCGACCTCGACGGCGAGCTTCAGAGCGATATCGAGCACAGCGTCCTCCGCTTGCTGCACGAGCGCCATGTTCGCCCTTGAGCCCCGAGGAAGCCCGCTGGAATTGCAGCGAACCGAGTGAGCACCAGCATGGCAATTGATTCCTGTCGTCGCCGGGTCGGCGATCGACCTCGGCGGCCATGATATCCGCTCGAGCGCAGTTCCCGCCAGAGGACGCGGTTTAGCGCTCCCGGCTCAGACCGGGTGACTACGGCCCGTCGGGTTCGCAGGCGCCATTTCGACTCGTCAAGATACCAGCCCCAAGGATCACAATGGGCGCGAGCAGTGCGAGCAAAATGAGAATTCTTGCGGACATGATGGCCAGCCCCGTTGGATCGACGCGTCCCAGGACTCCAACACCCGATTCCCGATGCAAGCAAGAAACGCGCCGCGACTGACGGCCCGGTTTCCACAAAAGTTGGCCGCCCTTTGCCGATTGCTTGTGCATGGTGCCCATACTTTGTCTTCAGTGCCTGGGCGGCCGCACGCCGTTCCGCGGCATGGGGCGTCGCACGATGCGCAGGTTACCCGGATGCGCAGGGCGGCGAGGCAAAATGCTGCGCAAGGGAGTTGGCATAATAGCGCAGCAGCACCGTCTCGCGCGGATTGGCCGAATACTTTCCGTTGCTCGCTTCGACGATGCGGCGCAACTCGAGCATGCGCAGACCGACGCGCACGGCGTAGCTCATGTCGCTGCGCGGCACGTGCACATGGGCGCCTTGCGCTCGAACTTGCTCGACCAGCGCCAGTGCCCCGGACGCGATCTCGGTTTCCGCCAACGCGCGGCCATTCGCCCGCACCAGCAAGGCGGCGACGAGCGACACCGGCAGCACCGGCACGAGCTTGCCGACCTGCCGCATCAGCATGGTGCCGAGCGCCTCCACCTCGGCGAAGCGTTTCTCCTCGGTCAGCCTGCGGAAGTCGAGGTTGCGCGCGCGCGCATAGGTTCGCAGCGACACCGGCGTGCCGAAGCTCACCGCCGCGTAGCCGTTGCGGTACCAGCGGCCGGTCACGGCGAGCCCGAGCGCGCGGACGACATAGCGCAGCAACGCCAAGGTTCCGAGCTTGACGTACGGCGTGCCCGCGTCCTTGGCCGCGGAAGCCGTGAGGTTGCCGTCTTCGAGCACCCGGTCGTAATTGATGCCGACCGGGACGAACACCACGTCGCGTTC
>VAZU01000122.1 GCA_005884745.1 Alphaproteobacteria bacterium | reverse complement strand
GGAGAGCAGGCCGAACTTCGGCGGCCTGAGCGCGCCGTCACGCGAGAGCCCGCCTTCCGGGAACATCGCCTGGGTCACGCCCTCGGCGGTGGCGAGCTGGACGTAGCGGGCCAACACCCTGCGATACAGCGGGTCGCGGGAATCGCGGCGGATGAAATAGCCCCCCATCGCGCGAATGATCGATTCCAACAGCCAGACGCGGGCCCATTCGCCGACCGCGTAGGACAAGGCCGAGCTTGCCGCCACCATGTAGGTGACGAGCACGTAATCCAT
>VAZU01000415.1 GCA_005884745.1 Alphaproteobacteria bacterium | reverse complement strand
GGCGAGGCGACGCACCGCAAGGGCGCCTGTTGCGCCGGACAGGACATTCACGACGCGCGGCTGGTCGCCGAGCGGATCGGCATTCCCCATTACGTGCTCGACTACGAGAGCCGCTTCCAGGAGGCGGTGATCGATCGCTTCGCGCAGAGTTATGCCGCCGGCGAGACCCCGGTGCCCTGCGTCGACTGCAACCAGGCCATCAAGTTCCACGACCTGTTGGGCACCGCCCGCGAGCTCGGCGCGAGCGTGCTGGCGACCGGCCATTATGTCGCGAGCCGCCGGCTGGCGAACGGGGAGCGCGCGCTCTATCGCGCGCGCGAGCCGGAGCGCGACCAGAGCTATTTCCTGTTCGCGACCACGCGCGAGCAGCTCGAGCATCTGCGCTTCCCGCTCGGCGAGAGCTCGAAAGCCGAGGTCCGCGAGCTTGCCCGCCGGTTCGATCTGCCGGTGGCGGACAAGCACGACAGCCAGGACATCTGCTTCGTCCCTTCCGGCCGTTATACCGACGTCATCGAGCGGCTGCGGCCCGGCGCCGCGGAGCCGGGCGAGATCGTCGATCTCGACGGAAGGGTGCTGGGCCGGCATCACGGCGTCATCCATTTCACGGTCGGCCAGCGGCGCGGCATCGGCATCGCGGCCGGCTACCCGCTCTACGTGGTGCGGCTCGAGGCCGAGCGCCGCCGCGTCGTGGTCGGCCCCCGCGAAGCGCTGACCACGCGCAAAATCCTGTTGCGCGACGTGAACTGGCTCGGCGACGGCGGCATCGACGACGCGCTCGCCCGCGGCCGCGAGGTGTAGCCGGCATGGTTCGAGGGCGGTTCCGAAGGCGTCGAGGTCGATCTCTTCGAGGGCGAGGACGGGGTTTCGCCCGGCCAGGCTTGCGTGCTCTATGATGCAGCCGAGGGCCAGGCGCGCGTGCTCGGCGGCGGTTTCATCAAGCGCGCGTTAGGCGCCGGCGTGCCGGCGCGCGAGCGCGGGGCTGCGCTCATGGCCGCGCGCGGCTGAGCGGGTTGCGGCGGGACCGGGCCGGGTGCGGCCGGGCCGGGGGCCGGGGGGCACATGGCCGATCTCGATAATCGCGCCGTCGCCAAGGCCTATGCGCGCTGGGCGCCGGTCTACGACCTCGTGTTCGGCGCGGTGTTCGACCGCGGCCGCCGCGCCGCGATCGATGCCGCGCAAAGGCTGGGCGGACGCATTCTCGAAGTCGGCGTCGGCACCGGCATCTCGCTGCCCGATTATGACCGCGGCGTGCGCCTCGTTGGCGTCGACCTCTCCGAGCCGATGCTGCGCAAGGCGCGGGCTCGCGTGGCGACTGAGGCGCTCGCCCAGGTCGAGGGGCTCGCCGTCATGGACGCGCAGCGTCTGGGCTTTCGCGACGGCGCCTTCGACGTGGTGGTGGCGCAATATGTCATCACCGTCGTGCCGGATCCGGAGGCGACGCTCGACGAATTCGCGCGGGTGGTGAAGCCGGGCGGCGAGATCGTCCTGGTCAATCATCTCGGCGCCGAGGCGGGAATGCGCCGCGCCTTCGAGCATTCGTTTGCGCCGGTGGCGCGAAAACTGGGCTGGCGGGCGGAATTT
>VAZU01000017.1 GCA_005884745.1 Alphaproteobacteria bacterium | reverse complement strand
TCCTGTCGCGGGGGAGAACCGTCGGAATTTTTGGGCTTATAACGGCGGCGTCCACGGCCAGCAAGGCTCGGCCATGGCCCGGCAGCGCACTGCGGCCCAGGCGCTGGAGCGTCTCGGGTTTTGCCGCAATCGCCCGGCATCGTATCCTCGCCACGACCGCCGCGTTGCCGGCAAGCCGAGCGGCGGACGTCTTCGCATTGCTGCCGGCGCGGCGCTGGAGCAAAATGCGCCCCATCGCCGGTCTGGTGCGAACGGCCCGAAACGGATCTCGAGGAATGGCGAGCAAGGTTTCCCGCCAGTCAGCCGCGACGGCAGCCGCAGCGCTGTTGCTGGCGCTCGCGGCATGCTCCTCGCCCAATGAGCAGGCCTCCGATGCGGATCTCAGAACGAAATTGCGCCTCACCAAGCCGGACTGGGCCCAGGCCGTGACCCCCACGATCCGTGCGGCAAGGCCGCTGGGACCGGATGATTTCGTGGGACCGGATGGACGATGCGCCGGCGATCCCGCCCCCGCGGACGGACCATCGGGGCCGGGCACGCTCTATTTCCAGGCCGGCCCCGAAGCGGGCCCCGCGCCGGCGCCGCTCGCGCCGGGATCGGCGCAGCCTGGCGGCTCGCGGCCCGGTCCTGGGATCGCGCTCGAAATGAGCGAGTGCGACCTCGTGCGGGCGGCGGGCCATACCGGCCAGGTGGAGATCTCGAGGAGCGAGCGCGGCGAGCGCAGCGTGGTGCTGACGTATCTGCAAGGCGAGCACCCCGGCATCTATCGCTTCGTGTCGGGACGGCTGAAGTCGATCGAGCGGGCGCCGGAGCTTCCCGCCGCCGCAAAACCGGCAGTCCCGAAGAAACCCGGCAAGAAGCCGGTTGCGCTTCCTCGATCCTCCTCGCTGCTGCAGCGATATCGCACATGCCGATGAGCTTGCTCTGGTTACCTCCCCCCTTGTGGGGGAGGTCGGCTCGCGCGCTCAACGCGCGAGCCGGGAGGGGGTAACCATGCTGGAGTATCAGACACCCCCCTCCCCATCCCTCCCCCACAAGGGGGGAGGGAGCCGTTTGCGGCTCCCTCTCGCAAAAAAAATTGAAGCGAGCAGCCCGGCTCAGGGCTGGCGCTGCCAGCGGCCGTGATCGTCCATCTGCCAATAGGTCACGTCGAAGCCGTCGGCCTTCGCGGCCGCCCAGCGCTCGCGCGCGGCGCCGAGCGCCTCGGCGTCCTCGCCATCGAACAGCAGGA
Source organism: Alphaproteobacteria bacterium (assembly GCA_005884745.1). Taxonomy (GTDB): domain Bacteria; phylum Pseudomonadota; class Alphaproteobacteria; order Rhizobiales; family Xanthobacteraceae; genus AP-16. The sequence continues at coordinate 24,211 of VAZU01000017.1, read as the reverse complement.
CGACGCGGCGATAGTGTCCGACCTCGGCCGGCATCGCGGCGCCATCGAGCAGAAACCGCACCTCGGCACGGTTCGGATTGTCACTGCCGAGCGTGAGCAGGATCGGCTGGACCGCGGCCTCGCTCTCGCGATCGGTGCCGTGCGGCAGAAAGCCCTCTTCCCGATAGGTCCACAGATGCGAATCGAGCGCCTCGAGGCGCTCTTCCGAGGCGACCTGGACGGCGACCCGCCAACCGCGCTCGAGCGATTTCTCCAACAGCGCGGGCAGCACCTGCTCGAGCGGCTGCTTGCGGAGCTGATAGAACAGGATTTCGGTCATCGGCCGCCCATCATTTCTCGTAATGATCCCCGACCAGCCGGTCGAGCAGCCGCACGCCCCAGCCGGAGCCCCAGCTCGCATTGATGTCGGATGGCGGCGTCCCGAACGCGGTGCCGGCGATGTCGAGATGCGCCCAGGGCGTCTTGTCGACGAAGCGCTGCAGGAATTGCGCCGCGGTGACCGATCCGGCGTTGCGCCCGCCGGTGTTCTTCACGTCGGCGAATTTGGAATCGATCAGCTTGTCGTAATCGGGGCCGAGCGGCATGCGCCATACCCGCTCGCCCGTCGCGGTGCCCGCCTGCAGCAGGCGCTCCGCCAGCCGCTCGTCGTTCGCGAACAATCCCGCATGCTCGTGGCCGAGCGCCACCAGGATCGCGCCGGTCAGAGTCGCAAGATCGATGATGAATTTCGGCTTGAACCGGTTCTTGACGTACCACAGGAGGTCGGCGAGCACGAGCCGGCCCTCCGCGTCGGTATTGATGATCTCGATGGTCTGGCCGGACATCGAGGTCACGATGTCGCCGGGACGCTGGGCCTTGCCGTCCGGCATGTTTTCGACGAGGCCGATGACGCCGACGGCGTTGACGGCGGCCTTTCGGGCGGCCAGCGCCCGCATCAGGCCGACCACGCAGGCAGCCCCCGCCATGTCGCCCTTCATGTCCTCCATGCTGGCGGCCGGCTTGATGGAGATGCCGCCGGTGTCGAAACACACTCCCTTGCCCACGAAGGCGACCGGCGCGGCGCCCGACTTGCCGCGGTTGAGCCGCATGACCACGACCCGGCTTTCGCGTGCCGAGCCCTGGCCGACCGCGAGCAGCATGCGCATGCCGAGCTTCTTCAGCGCCGCCTCGTTCAGCACTTCGACCGCGACCCCGAGCTTTTTCAGGCCCGCCGCGCGGCGGGCAAATTCCTCGGGATGGAGCACGTTCGCCGGCTCGTTGACGAGGTCCCGCGCCAGCACGACGCCGCCGCATAACGCCTCGCGCCGGCCCCAGGCCTTGCGGGACGCGGGCACATCGGCGACGCCGAGCTTAAGCCGCAGCTTGCCCCGCCTCTCCTCGTCCTCCTTGCGCTTGGTCTTGTAGCGTTCGAAAGCATAGGCGCGCAGGCCGAGGCCGAGGGCGAAATCGGCCGCCTGATCCGGTTTCATCGCTCCGGTGGGGAGGTCGAGCAGGATGTCGGCCTCGGCGGCGCGCGGCGAGATCTTGCCCATGACGATGCCGCCCAACTTGACGAAATCCGGGGTCTGCGTGCCCGAGCCGATGACGATGAGCCGCTCTGCCTGCAAACCCGCCGGAGCCAGGAAGTCGAGCACCGCGCCGAGCTTGCCAGTGAACTTTTCGGCACTCGCGGCCCGGGCGACCAGGTCGTGGTTTCGGCCCAGCAGCTTGCTCGTGGCCGCGCCCAGCCGCAGCTCGCCGTTCATGAACACCACCAAGACGCCCTTGGTCGGCGTCGCGAACGCGGCGAATGCGATTCTGGGGGCATCGGCCATAAACGGTCCTTTCGGGAGAATGGCGGTAATAGGGGGAACGTCGGTGTTGCCTTACAGCATCATTCCGCGGCTGGCGAGGCAGCGTGCCGTCGTATTGCCATCGACGCGGTTTACGCCTGCGCAGCGAAGGCATAGAACTTCCGGGGTCGGGGCCGGGCCTGACGAATCGAGCCAAAAATGCCCGAATTGGCAGTAGGATAGGATCGATCGCCTGGGGCCGGCTCGCGCCCGTCCGGGACCGGACGGCGGAGGGCGAAAACGGGGGTCCGAAGGGACAGGGGAACGTTGCGCAATCGCGTGTTCACAACCGACCGGGACGGGACCGTGGCGGAGCGGCGGGATATTGCCCGCTGCGCGTTCGCGCGGGCCGCCGGGGTCGGTCGAACGGAGCCGGCGCGATGATCCCGCGCACGCTGTCCCGTTACGTCGCAATGCGCTTCTTCGGCGTGGTCACCGCGGTGTTCGCCGGCGTGTTCGTGCTCGTGGTGCTCATCGACTATGTCGAATTGATGCGTCGCGCCTCCGATGCACCGAACGTATCGGCTTGGCTGGTCGCCAAGACCTCGTTCTTCCGCGTTCCGCAAGTGACGGAGCGCCTGCTGCCGTTCGCAGTGCTGGTCGGGGCGATGACGTGCTATCTCAATCTGTCGCGGCGGCACGAGCTGGTGGTGGCGCGCTCCGCCGGAATGTCGGCCTGGCAGTTCGTAACCCCTGCCCTCCTCGTCGCCCTCGTGCTCGGCGCGCTGGCGGCTACGGTCTACAACCCGGTTTCGGCGGCGCTGCGCGAGCAGTCGAAGCGCCTCGAAGCCGATCTGTTCGGCGAACGGCCGGCGGGGCTGCGCCAGACCGGCGGCGGCTTCTGGGTGCGCCAGAAGACCGTGGAGGGCCAAGCCATCATCAACGCCACCTCCAGCCGCGAGCAGGGCGCGCTGCTGGGCGGAGTGACGGTGTTCGCCTTCGATGCGTCGGGCCGGTTCCGGGAGCGCGTCGAGGCCAAGAGCGCCGAGCTGCAGTCGGGCCATTGGCGGCTCGAGCAAGCCAGGGTCTATGCGTCCGGCTCGCCCATCCGGGAGCTCGATTCCTATTCGCTGAGCACCAACCTCACGCGCGAACAAGTGCGCGAAAGCTTTGCCACGCCCGAGACCGTGTCGTTCTGGGAACTGCCGTCGTACATCGAGACGGCGGAGCAGGCGGGTCTCGCCGCCGCCGGATATCGGTTGCAATACCAGCTGCTGTTGGCGCGCCCGCTGCTCCTGGTCGCCATGGTCATGCTGGCGGCCTCGGTCAGTTTACGCTTCTTTAGATTCGGCGGAGTATCCGCCATGGTCTTGAATGGCGTAGGAGCAGGCTTTCTGCTTTATGTGTTGTCGAAAGTAACCGAGGATTTGAGCAGGGCCGAGCTGATGCACCCGGTGGCAGCGGCGTGGCTGCCCGTGCTCGTCGGCGGCCTCACCGGCTTCGTTGCTCTGTTGTACCAGGAGGACGGGTGATGGCCGGGTCGACCGCCGCCCGTCCGCGCTCCCGGCTGCATCGCGGCAGCTTGGTGCTGTCGCTGGCATGGATCGCCTGCTGGCTCGGCGCGCAGCCGGCCGACGCGGCGGAACCCGCCGCCGAGAAGAATAAGGGCCCCGCGCTCAGCACCGAGTGGGTCGGCATCCCCAAGCAGCAACCCCGATCGCGCGAGTTCAACACCTCGAAGCCCGATCCCGATGCGCAGATGCTCGTCCAGGCGAACGAGATCCATTACGACTATTCCAATGAGCGGATTTCGGCGGTCGGCAGCGTGCAGATCTATTACAACGGCTCCACGCTCGAGGCCGACAAGGTCACCTACGACCAGAAGACGAAGCGCCTGAAGGCGGAAGGCAACGTGCGCCTGGTCGAGGCGGACGGCAAGATCATCTACGGGGAGATCCTCGATCTCGACGACCAGTTCCGCGACGGTTTCGTGGACTCGCTGCGGCTGGAAACGCCGGACAAGACCCGGTTCGCCGCGCCGCTGACGGAACGCTCGGGCGGCAATTACACGGTGTTCCAGAGCGGCGTCTATACCGCGTGCGAGCCGTGCAAGGACGACCCGCGAAAACCGCCGAAATGGCAGGTCAAGGCGGTCCGCATCGTCCACGACGAGCTGGAGAAGATGATCTATTTCGAGAACGCCAGGCTGGAAGTGTTGGGCGTTCCGCTGCTGTGGGTGCCGTATTTTTCCGTGCCGGACCCGACGGTGAAGCGCAAGACCGGCTGGCTGATGCCGACCACCTCCTACAGCAAGAACTACGGATTCGGTCTCTCCACACCGTACTATTGGGCGCTCGCGCCGAACTACGATTTCACCGTGACGCCCACCATCACCTCGCAGCAGGGGCCGTTGCTGGAAGGACAGTGGCGCCAGCGCTTATCGTCCAGGCCGATCCCCATTTGTTGACCGAAGTCCATGGGCCCGGATATCCCGGCGACCGACGATTGCGCGGCGAGGTCGACACCGCCGGCCAATTCTCGCTCAACGACAAATGGGCGTGGGGCTGGGACGCACTGCTGCTATCCGACAAGGTGCTGTTCCAGGATTACAAGATCAACAGCTATTGGCAGCATTTCGCCGATCCCAAATACTTCGGCAACGGCATCTCCGATGCCGGCACCTCGCAATTGTATTTCATCGGCCGCGGCGACCGCTCTTATTTCGACGCACGGGTGATGTATTTCTACGGCCTGTCGCTTGCCGACAATCAGAGCCAGCTCCCGATCGTCGCCCCGGTGATCGACTATGCCCGCGTGTTCGCGCAGCCGGTGCTGGGCGGCGAGCTGAGCCTCAAGGCCAATATCACCAGTCTTTCCCGGCAATCGGCCGAGTTCGACGCCATCAGCCAGTCCGCGATCGCCAACAACGCCTGCATGACGCCCGATCCGGCGATCCGCATTCCGGCCAGTTGCCTGCTGCGCGGCGTGCCCGGGACCTATTCGCGCGCGTCCGGCGAGACGACCTGGCGGCGCACCTTCGTCGACGGCCTGGGTCAGACCTGGACCCCGTTCGTGATCCTGCGCGGCGACGTCGGCGAATCCTCGATCAGCAATCAGCCCGGCGTGGCGAATTTCGTCGAGACCGGCAACAACAGCTTCGTGCGCTTCATGCCGGCCGTGGGCATGGAGTACCGTTATCCGCTGATCAACGTCCAGCCCTGGGGAACGCAGACGCTCGAGCCGATCGTTCAGGTAATCGCCCGCCCCAACGAGTCGGACAGCAAGATCCCCAACGAAAAGATCCCGAACGAGGATTCGCAGAGCCTGATCTTCGACGACAGCAATCTGTTCAAGGTCGACAAGTTCGCCGGCTGGGACCGCGTGGAAGGCGGCGGCCGCGCCAATTACGGCCTGCAATATACCGCGCAGTTCAACCAAGGCGGCACGGTCAACGCCCTGTTCGGCCAGTCGCTGCAATTGTTCGGCAAGAATTCCTTCGCGTTCCGCGACGCCGCCAACACCGGGGTCGACAGCGGGCTGGAGACGAGGGTGTCGGATTACGTCGCGCGGCTGTCCTATCAGCCCGACCAGACCTACATGTTCGTCTCGCGCTTCCGCTTCGCCGAGCAGGATTTTTCGGTGCAGCGCGCCGAGCTCGAGGCCCGGGCGAATTTCGATCGCTGGGCGGTCTCGATGCTGTACGGCAATTACGCAGCGCAGCCCGACATCGGCTTCCTGACGCGCCGCGACGGAGTGCTCGGCAGCGTGTCGTTCAAGTTCACTCCGAGCTGGTCCGTGCTGGGCGCCGCCCGCTACGATATCGGCTCCGCCCAGTTCGACCAGTACCGCCTCGGGCTGGGCTATATCGACGATTGCTTCGCGATTTCGGTCAACTACATCACCGACTTCAACTATGGTTACTCGCCGACAAACGCCACCTCGATCGCCGTCGGCACCGACCATATGGTCATGGTGCAGATGAGCCTGCGCACCCTGGGCGGCACGGGATTTTCGACCCGCGTCAGCGGCACCGCGCCGAACTGAGGGAGCCAAGGACCAGGAAGCAATTCGCCGGGATCGACTCGATGCAAATGGCAATTTTCCACGTGACCCGACTGTTTCGATCGCGCCTCGCCGGCACCCTGGTTCTGGCGTTGGCGATCGCGCCGATCTGGCACGCGGGTGCCCACGCCCAGGTCGCGGCTCTGGTCAACGGCGATCCGGTCACGGTGCTCGACGTCACGCACCGGATGCAGCTCACCGAAATCTCCACGCACAAGAAACAAAGCCGCGAGGAGGCGCTCAACGAGCTGATCAACGAAAAGCTCAAATTGCAGATCGCCAAGCGCTACATCATCAACATCACCGACAAGGACGTCGATCAGGCGTTCAACGGCATGGCGCGCCACGCCGGGCTGAGCTCGCAGCAGTTTGCCGATGCGCTGTCGAAAGCCGGCATCGACGTCCCGTCGCTGAAGGCGCGCATCAAGGCCGATATCGGCTGGAGCGCGATCATCCGCGGCAAATTCCAGGGCAGCCTGCAGGTGGGCGAAAAGGAAGTCCTCGCCGCCGCACAGGCGCGGAAGAAGGACGACAAGCCGACGCCAGCCGCCTTTCAATTCAAGCTGCGGCAAGTCCTGTTCATCGTGCCGCGCGGGTCGGCCCAGGACGCCTATGAGGCCCGCAAGAAAGAAGCCGAGGCGTTGCGCGCCCGCTTCCATGGCTGCGAGGAGGGGCTGGTGGCGGCGCGGACGCTGCGCGACGTCACGGTGCGCGACGAGATCACCCGCTCCTCGCTCGACGTGCCGGCGAAACAGCGCGAGGTGCTCGATGCGACCCCCGTGGGTGGCTTGACCCCACCCGGCGTCACCCAGCTCGGCGTCGAAGTGTTCGCGGTCTGCTCCAAGGAACCGACGCGCGGCGACAACCCGGAAGAGCGCGAGGCGCGCGAGGAGATCTCGAACCAGCGCTATGAGGCGCAATCCAAGCGTTACCTCGAGGAACTGCGGCGCAGCGCGATGATCGAGATTCGCTAGAGTGGCAGCGCCATGTCCGCACCTTTGGCGCTGACGCTCGGCGAGCCGGCCGGGATCGGTCCCGATATCACCATCGCAGCCTGGCGTCGCCGCGGCGAATTCGGCCTGCCGCCGTTCTATGCGGTCGTCGACGCGGATTTCCTGGCGCAACGCGCCGAACGCCTGCAGCTTCCGATCCGCGTGACGAGCGTCGAGCCGGAAGCGGCCGCGGCGGTATTCGCCAGCGCCCTGCCGGTGGTCTCGCTCGGCATGAGGGTGACGGCGCAGCCAGGCCGTCCCGATCACTCCAGCGCGCCGGCCGCAATCGCATCGATCCGGCGCGCGGTGGCCGACGTGATGGCCGGGCGAGCGGCGGCGCTCGTGACCAATCCGGTCGCCAAGGCGGTGCTGTATCAGGCCGGATTTTCCGCCCCCGGACATACCGAATATCTGGCGCAACTGGCGCAGCAGGCCACCGGCAAGCCGACGCCGACCGCGATGATGCTATGGTCTCCCGAGCTCGCCGTCGTCCCCGTGACGATCCATCTGCCTTTGCGCGAGGTGCCGGGTCGGCTGACCGTCGAACTCATCGTCGACACCGCGCGAATCGTCGCGCGCGATCTCGAGGCGCGCTTCGGCGTGGCGCGGCCGCGTCTGGCGATCGCCGGCCTCAATCCGCACGCCGGCGAAGCCGGCGCGCTCGGCGAGGAGGACCTCGAATTGGTGGCGCCGGCGGTCGAGCGGCTGCGCGCCGACGGCATCGACGCCCGCGGCCCGCTTGCCGCCGACGTGATGTTCCACGCCGCGGCGCGATCGACCTATGACGTCGCCCTGTGCATGTATCACGACCAGGCCCTTATCCCGATCAAGACGCTGGCCTTCGCCCATGCCGTGAACGTCACGCTGGGCCTGCCGTTCGTGCGCACTTCGCCCGACCACGGCACCGCGTTCGACATCGCCGGGACGGGGCGCGCCGATCCGTCGAGCCTCATCGCGGCGCTGCGTCTGGCCGCAAGCATCGCATCCGGCGCGCCCGCTGCCGCCGCCTCCGGTCGATGACGGGAAAAATCGACGCGCTGCCGCCGCTGCGGGATTTCATCCGCCGCCACCGCCTGAGCGCACGCAAGTCCCTGGGGCAGAATTTTCTGCTCGATCTCAATCTCGCCGCGCGCATCGCGCGCGCTGCCGGGCCGCTCGAAGGCGTGACCGTGATCGAGATCGGGCCCGGCCCAGGCGGATTGACCCGCGCCTTGCTGGCGCTCGACGCCGGGCAGGTGGTGGCGGTCGAACGCGATCCGCGCTCGGTCGCCGCGCTTACGGAAATCGTCGCGCATTTCGCCGGCCGGCTGACCATCGTGGAAGCCGACGCGATGCGGTTCGATGCCAAGCCTTATCTCGGCCGCGGGCCAGTCCGGGTGGTCGGCAACCTGCCGTTCAACATCGCGACCGCGCTGCTCGTTGCCTGGCTTTCGGCGGAGCCCTGGCCGCCCTTCTACGACGCGCTGGTGCTGACGTTCCAACGCGAAGTCGCGGAACGCATCGTGGCGGCACCCGGCTCGAAGCAATACGGACGGCTTTCCGTGCTCGCCCAATGGCGCACCGAGCCGCGCATCCTGTTCGACATCGCGCCGAGCGCATTCGTGCCGCCGCCGAAGGTCACCTCTTCGGTGGTGCGGCTCGTCCCGCGCGCAACGCCCGCCCGGTGTGATTTGTCTGTCCTGGAGCGCGTCACCGGAGCCGCATTCGGCCAACGGCGCAAGATGCTGCGCCAGAGCCTCAAATCGCTCGAGCGCGATCCCGCGCCCCTGCTCGCCGCCGCGGGTCTCGATCCGACCGCGCGCGCGGAAGACATACCGGTCGAGGGTTTCGTCGCGCTGGCGCGGGCGTTCGCGCCCGACATGTAAGGTAGGCATGGCGCATCGCGGGCAAGGGCGCGCAGTACATGCAACATGCAAACTCGCGCACGACGCGTCGTGCCCACGCGGCTCGATCACAGTGTGGGCAAAATCGCTGGCAAGGCTCGCGGTGAACTTCTTCATCTGAATGGACGATTTTGCCCATTCTACGCGGCGAGCCTCACAGCTTGCCCTGCAGCTCGCGAACGAAGGCGGACAGTCCGGGCTGGCGTTCGCGCTTGAGCCGTTCGGCCGCCAGGATCGCGCGGACGTCGGCAAACGCCCGCTCGATATCGGCATTGACCACCACGTAGTCGTATTCGGCCCAATGGCTCATTTCCTCGGTGGCCTGGGTCATGCGCCGGCGAATCACGTCCTCGGGATCCTGGGCGCGGCTGCGCAGGCGCTTTTCCAGCTCCTCGATCGAGGGCGGCAGCACGAAGACGCTGGCGAGGTCGGAACGCGCCTTCTCGCGCAGCTGCTGCGTGCCTTGCCAGTCGATGTCGAACAGCACGTCGCGCCCGGCGGCGAGCGCCGCGACCGCGGGCGCGCGCGGCGTGCCGTACCAATGATCGAACACGCGCGCCCATTCGAGCAAGTCCCCGCGCGCGACCATCGCGTCGAACCGGCCGGCATCGATGAAATGATAGTCGCGGCCGTCGATCTCGCCCGGCCGCGGCGGGCGCGTGGTAACCGAGACCGACAGGGTGACGGCGGGATCCGCTGCGAGCAGCTTGCGCGACAGCGTGGTCTTGCCGGCACCGGACGGCGAGGAGAGCACCAACATCAGCCCGCGGCGGGCGATCGGCCAACCTGTCGTCCGCCCCGCCGCAGCGTCCCCCATGATCTCACTCCAGATTCTGAACCTGCTCGCGGAACTGCTCGACCACGCTCTTGAGCTCGAGCCCGATGTTGGTGAGCTCGACATCGTTCGACTTGGCGCACAACGTGTTGGCCTCGCGCTGCAGCTCCTGCGCCAAAAAATCGAGCCGGCGTCCGACGGCGCCGCCCTGCGCCAGCAGGTTGCGCCCCTGCTCGACATGCGCGGCGAGCCGGTCCAGCTCCTCGCGGACGTCGGCCTTCGACGCGATCAAGATCGCTTCCTGATGCAATCGACCCGCATCGAACCGGTCGGAAACGCCGACGAGCACCGCGACCTGCTCGGCCAACCGCGATCGTATCGCCTCCGGACGGCGACCGGGCGCCGCCTCGGCGCGCGCGGCGAGCCTGCCGATCTCGTCGAGCCTCGTCCCCAGCACGCCCGCGAGCGCCGCGCCTTCCTGACGGCGCGTGCCGGCGAGCGCCCCGAGCGCGTCGCCGAATCCGGCGATCACCGCCAGCTCGGCCGCGCGGCGATCCTCCTCGCTCTCCTCCTGGTCCGTTATCTCGATCACACCTTTGAGCGCCAGAATGCCGTCGAGCCGCGCCGGTGCCGCCTCGACGCGCTGCGCGACCTCGCGCAGGGTGGAGAGCACCGCGGCAAGCACCGGTTCGTTGACGCGAACCAAAGGAGCGACGCCCTCGCGGCGCGCGGAGAGCGTCGCGTGGATCGTCCCGCGCGACAGCGCTTCGGCAGCCCTGGCGCGTGCCGGAGCTTCCACGGCGTCCCAGCCGGGCGGCAACCGCAGCCGCAAGTCGAGATTTTTGCCGTTCACGGACCTGAGCTCCCAGGCCCACGCATAGGCGCCGTTGGTGCCGTTGCAACGAGCGAAACCGGTCATGCTCGACAACGCCATCGGCCGCGACTCTCGAAATGGGGAAGACTGCAGGGCCGCCGACCTTAGCCGCGGGCTTCACCCCTCACAAGACCAACCGGCAAGCGGCATCGGTCGGCTGCTTCGTGCGCCGAACTCCCGAACCTCGGCAATGAACAACCAATGTCGCGCGAAGCAGGCGCCGCGATCGGCGGAAGATCATTGCGGTGCGGGCTGCGGCGCTTCGCCGGTTCGGGACGGCGCCGGCTTGGGCTCCTGCGGCTGGCGAGATGGTGACGGGGTGATCCGAATCGGAGCGGGAGCGGTCCGCGCCGGAGCCTGATGCGGCTGGCGGGCCGCCGCGGGAGCGGGAGCAGGCGCAACGGCAGGCGCCGACGGCGCGGCTTGCGGCGGCTCTTTTTGCTGCTCGGTCTGGCGCAGACGGGCCACGTTCTTCTGGTGCTGGTCCAAATTTTCGGCGAACGCGTGACCACCGGTCCCGTCGGCTACGAAATACAGCTCCTTGGTTCTCGCCGGGCTCGCCGCGGCTTCGAGCGAGGCGCGGCCCGGGTTGGCGATGGGACCGGGCGGCAGCCCGTCGATCACATAGGTGTTGTAGGGGGTCGGCTGATCGATCTCGGAACGCAGGATGGGACGGCCCAGCGTCCCCTTGCCTCCGACCAATCCGTAAATGATGGTCGGATCGGATTGCAGCCGCATCTTCAACTTCAGCCGATTGACGAAAACCGCGGCGACCCGCGTGCGCTCGTCGGGTTTGCCGGTTTCCTTCTCGATCAACGAGGCGAGCACCACCAATTGCTCCGGACTCTTGACCGGCAGATCGGGCGCGCGCCGGTTCCAGATATCCTGCACGAGCCGGCGCTGCTCCTGCTGCATGTGCTGGATCAGCTGCTCGCGCATGGAGCCGCGCGGGAAGCTGTAGGTGTCCGGCAGGACGCTGCCCTCCCTGGGAATCTCCTTGATGTTGCCGGACAGCACGTCGTTGTCCATCAGGCGCTGAACCACCTGCTCCGAGGTGAGCCCCTCGGGGACGGTGAGGTGATGCTGCAACACCTTGCCTTCGACGAGCGTGTCGATCACGTCGTGAAGGCTCGCCTGTTTCTTGAACTCGTACTCGCCCGACTTCAGCTTGCTCCAGTCTTTCGTCACCAGGATGCCGCCGAGGAACACCCATTTCTGCTCGATCACGCCCTCGCGCTGCAGCAGATCGGCGATGTCTCGGGGACCGACGTTGCGCGGAATGTTGACGATCTGCGATTGCTCGAGCGGACCTGCCGCGTCGAGCCGCTGCTTGCCGAATGCCACAGCGAAGCCGACCGCAATCGCGGCGAGGAGAATGATGGTGAAAATGGCGCTGCCCGCGACCACGATGGGATGTCGCGCGCGCCGGGAGGGACGGTTGGGCTCGGGCACGCGTTCGGGCTCCAATGCGGCGCGCGGGCTGCGCAACGTCCGCCGCTTTTCGGATGGCGAGGAAGCGCCCGCGCCGGGTGCCCGGTGCGGCCCCTCGGCTGCGTATGCATCCACGCCCGGCGTAAAGCCAGCCCCGGTACCGGGAGACGGTGCTTTGCGTGGATCAGCGGTCATGAGGGTCCGATGGCTTCCTGCTGCAAGGTAAGGCCAAATATGGCGAAAGGGTGAAGCGGCTACTCCCCGAGTCGGCGAAACACCAGTGAAGCATTGGTACCGCCAAAACCGAAGGAATTCGACAGCACGATGTCGATGTCGCGCGGATGCGCCCGGTGCGGAACCAGATCCATCGGGGTCTCCACCGACGGATGGTCGAGGTTGATCGTGGGCGGCGCGACTTGATCGCGAATCGCCAATACCGAGAAGATCGCCTCGACCGCGCCGGCCGCTCCCAGCAGGTGACCGATCGAGGATTTGGTCGACGACATGGAAACGCGGCTTGCGGCGTTGCCGACGAGGCGCTGCACCGCATCGAGCTCGATCTCATCGCCCACCGGCGTGGAAGTGCCATGGGCGTTGATGTAATCGACGTCCGACGCCGCGATGTTCGCCCGGTGGATCGCCATCTTCATGCAGCGCAGCGCGCCGTCGCCGTCCGGTGCCGGCGCGGTGATGTGATGGGCGTCGCCGGACAGGCCGTAACCGATCAATTCCGCATAAATGCGCGCCCCGCGACGCTTGGCGTGCTCATATTCCTCCAGCACGATCACGCCCGCACCCTCGCCCATGACGAAGCCGTCGCGGTCCTGATCGTAGGGCCGCGACGCGCGCGTCGGCGTGTCGTTGAATGCGGTCGAGAGCGCCCGGCACGCGGCAAATCCCGCCATCGACAGTCGATTGAGCGGGGATTCCGTGCCGCCCGCGAGCATGACGTCGGCATCGCCGAGCGCAATCAGCCGACCGGCATCGCCGATCGCGTGCGCGCCGGTGGAGCAGGCGGTGACCACCGCATGGTTCGGCCCCTTGAGCCCGAACTCGATCGACACGTAACCGGCGGCAAGATTGATCAAACGCCCGGGAATGAAGAACGGAGAAACCCGCCGCGGGCCTTTTTCCTTCAGCACGATCGCGGTCTCGGCGATGCCTTCGACGCCGCCGATGCCCGAGCCGATGAGGACGCCGGTCGAGATCCGATCGTCGTATTCGGTCGGCCGCCAGCCCGCGTCGTCGAGCGCCTGCCGGGCGGCGCACATCGCATAGATGATGAAATCGTCGACCTTGCGCTGCTCCTTGGGCTGCATCCATTGATCGGGATTATAGCTGCCGTCGGAGCCGTCGCCGCGCGGAACGATGCAGGCGATCTTGCACGGCAGATCGGAGACGTCGAAGCTCTCGATTCTGCGCGCGCCGCTTTCGCCGGCCAGCAACCGGCGCCAGCTCGTCTCCACGCCGCAACCCAGCGGCGTCACCATTCCTACTCCCGTGATGACGACACGTCTCATGTCCGGCCTTTCCGGGCGTGGCAGCCGGGCCGCAAAACCGTCCGGCCGAGGCGCCAGGCGAATGCACCGCGTGGAGACTTATTCCACACCGGCGGGCCGCAAGGAAAGCCGGCAATGATCCTCGGCCCCTAGCCGCGGGAGAAATCCGCGCAGGCGCCGCCCGGGTTGTCGACGGTGAGACCGCGGGTAGCCGGACTGGTTCAGCTCTTGGCGTTCTTTTCGAGAAACTTCACGGCATCGCCGACGGTGAGAATCGTTTCGGCGGCATCGTCCGGGATCTCGCAGCCGAATTCCTCTTCGAATGCCATCACCAGCTCAACCGTATCGAGGCTGTCGGCACCGAGGTCGTCGATGAAGCTGGCATTTTCGGTCACCTTCTCGGGCTCGACCCCCAGATGCGCCACGACGATCTTTTTCACCCGCTCGGCAATGTCACTCATCGTCTAAACCTCATGCGTTTCGGATTGGGTCGGGTCCTGATATGATCCCGAGCCGTGGCGGCGCGGCTTCGTCATGGTTGACGCTGTGGCCGCACTCCGCGACGGGCCGATCGCATCGATCCGCGCCGTCGATCCGGTCGCCCCAGCCAAGCCGGGGATCGGTTATCATACTTCTTCCGCATTGGCCAGCGCGCCCGTGCCTGCGTCTGCGCATCAGAATCCCCGATGTTTGGCCGTCAAATCATGGCCATCCCGCCGTTGACGTGCAGGGTGTGGCCGGTCACGTAGGCGGCCTCGGTAGAGGCCAGGAACAGCACGGCAGCGGCGACCTCGTCGGCACCTCCCAACCGGGCTGCCGGCACCGCGGCAAGGATCATCTCGCGCTGCTTCTCGGTCAGTGCCCGGGTCATGGCGGTGTCGACGAAGCCCGGCGCGACGCAATTCACCGTGACGTTGCGGGACGCGACCTCGTGGGCGAGCGCCTTGGTCATGCCGATCATTCCCGCCTTGGCCGCGGCGTAATTGCCCTGGCCGGCATTCCCGGTGACGCCGACGACGGAGGTGATGCCGACGATCCTGCCGTAGCGCCGGCGCATCATGCCGCGGACCGCGGCCCGTGTCAGCCGGAACGCGGCGCTCAGGTCCACCGCGATCACTCGATCCCAATCCTCATCGCTCAGGCGCACGAAAATATTGTCCCGGGTCACGCCCGCGTTGTTGACGAGAATATCGATTTGCCCCAGCGCCTCCTCGGCACGCGGCACCAGCGTTTCGACTTCATCCTTGGCGGCGAGATTGCAGATCAGGACATGGGCGCGCTCCGAAAGATCCCCGGCGAGCGCTTCGAGGGCCTCACGACGGGTGCCGGAAATCGCCACTGCCGCGCCTTGGCGGTGCAGCACCCGGGCGATCGCCTCGCCGATGCCGCCGCTCGCGCCCGTCACCAGGGCTTTCTTGCCGGTGAGATCGAACATGGTTCGCGGTCCTTGTGTCGCCGCTGCGATCCTCATGTGCCGGAGCAGCCGGCGACCGGAAGCGACGGTCCGGGATCGGGATCAGATCGCGGCGTTGAGCGCATTGCGCCCGGCCTGGAGCGCACTCACGTCCGCGGGCGTGCCGACCGCGACGCCGACGGCGGAATCGGCGATGCGCCTGACGAGCCCCGAGAGCACTTTTCCGACGCCGATCTCGTAGAAGGTCTTCACTCCCGAGCTCGCCATGAAGGTCACGGATTCGCGCCAGCGCACCGTGCCCGTCACCTGCTCGATCAGCCGCCGCACGATTTCGTCGGGCGCGGTCGCCGGCCGGGCCGTTACGTTGCAAACCAAAGGCACGACCGGCGGCTTCACCGTCACGTCGCCCAACGCTTGCGCCATCGCTTGCGCCGCGGGTCGCATCAGCGCGCAATGGAAGGGCGCCGATACCGGCAGCATCAGCGCGCGCTTGGCGCCCTTGGCCTTGGCGATCTCGATGGCGCGCTCGACTGCGGCCTTGTCGCCGGAAACCACGACCTGGCCGCCGCCATTGTCGTTCGCGGCCTCGCAAACCTGGTTTTCCGCGGCTTCGGCCGCGACCGCGGCCGCCGCTTCCAGCTCGAGCCCGATGAGCGCCGCCATGGCTCCGGCACCGACCGGGATCGCGCGCTGCATGGCGCGCCCGCGAATGCGCAGCAGCCGGGCGGCATCGCCGATCGTAAGCGAGCCCGCCGCGGCGAGCGCCGAATATTCGCCGAGCGAGTGGCCGGCGACGAACGCGGCATCGCGCTCGAGCTTCACTCCCGCTTCCGTCTCCAGCGCGCGCATCGCGGCAAGCGACACCGCCAGGAGCCCCGGCTGCGCGTTCTCGGTGAGGGTGAGCGTCTCGGAGGGGCCCTCCCACAGGATTTTCGAGAGCTTTTCGCCGAGCGCGGCATCGACCTCGGCGAAGACGGCCCGGGACGACGCAAATGCATCGGCGAGCGCCTTGCCCATGCCGACCGCCTGGCTGCCTTGGCCGGGAAAGATGAATGCAACCGACATTGGATCCCCGAGGTCGGGCCCTAAGACACCGCGCACCCCCCGATGTCAAGGCGCGGGAAAGATCGCCCGAAATCGAATTCCGCCCGATGCGAATCAGGCGCGGACTGAAACTATTCGGAACCACTGGCGGGGCCTGCCGCGGTTTTCGCCGACGAACCATGCCGCGTCTGCTTGTGTTTCGCCGGGAAATGCGTATAAGCCCGGCTTTCCGCTCGATCCCGGCCGGGAGCTGAACGGACGGTCGCGCAAAGCGCGCGGCAGGGCCGATGGCCCGGCGTCCCGTGTTCCCGCATCTCGGGCGTTCGAGCCTTCCCGAGGCTCGAGCTGGCTTGGCGCCGGACGACGGAAGCGCGTTTGACAAAAGGAAGGGCGCTCCATGCCGCTTTACGAACACGTCTACCTTGCGCGCCAGGATCTCGGCGCGCAGCAGGTCGACGAATTGACCAACCAGTACCAGGCCGTGCTCGAGCAGATGGGCGGCAAGGTGGCCAAGGCCGAGTACTGGGGTGTCAAGTCGCTGACCTATCGCATTCGCAAGAACCGCAAGGCGCATTTCACGCTGCTGAACGTCGATGCGCCGCCCGCCGCCGTGGCGGAGGTCGAGCGCCAGGAGCGCCTCAATGAGGATGTGCTGCGCTATTTGACGATCCGCGTCGAGGCGCATGAGGAAGGCCCGTCCGCCATGATGCGCAAGGTCGACCGCGACCGCGACCGCGATGAGCGGCGCGGCGAGCGGCGGCGCGAGCGCGAGCCGCGCGGCCCGCGTGAAGGCGCCGAAGAAACCGAAACCGTCGGGGAGTGAGGACGATGAGTCTTTCCCAGGCCTCGTCCCGCCGCCCGTTCTTTCGCCGCCGCAAAACTTGTCCGTTCTCCGGCGCCAATGCGCCGAAGATCGACTATAAGGACGTCAAGCTGCTGCAGCGCTATATCTCCGAGCGCGGCAAGATCGTGCCCAGCCGGATCACGGCGGTTTCCGCCAGCAAACAGCGTGAGCTGTCGAAAGCGATCAAGCGCGCGCGGTTCCTGGGGTTGTTGCCGTTCGTGATCCAATGATCGGGATTGGACCGGGCAGTCGTCTGCTGCGGACGCGAAAGACACGGGTTGGGGCGGACACGATCCGCCTCTAACCGCTCCGGCGGGCCTCCGCGATGTCGCGGCGGTCAGCCAAGTTCGGATCCGGTGCGCCGAGGCGGCCGCCGGGAGCGGGACAGCTGAGCATGCTGCAGATTGTCTTGGTCGGGGTGGCGGCGGGTTTGGCGGCGGCTTTGCTGTTCGCCTCCCTGGTCTCGGGCTCGCTGTTCTCGTTCCTTCTGTTCTATCTCGCTCCCCTGCCGCTCATGATTGCCGGGCTGGGCTGGAGCCATGTCGCCGCGCTGGTCGCCGCGCTCGTTGCCGTTGCGGGTCTGGCCGCGGCGTTCGGCGGCTTTCTGTTCGCGGCCTTCCTGGTCGGCTTTGGGCTGCCGGCGTGGTGGCTCAGCTATCTGGCGCTCCTGGCGCGGCCGGCATCCGCCGGCCCCGAGGGCTTGCAATGGTATCCGATCGAGCGGCTGGTGCTATGGGCTGCGCTGCTCGGGGCACTGGGGATCATTCTCGCCATCCCGATGTTCGGAACCGATGCGGAAGGCTTTCGCGCCGGCCTCAGGCACGCGCTCGATCGGCTACTGGGCGTGGGAACCAACGCTGCGTCGGATGCCCCGCGGATGTTGCCGGGAATTTCCGACGCTGAGTGGTACCTTGATGTTCTCGTCATCGCGACCCCGCTCGCGGCCGCCGTAGTCTTGACCGTGACAAGCTTGGCGAATCTCTGGCTGGCCGGCCGCATCGTGAAGCTGTCGGGCCGGCTGAAGCGGCCATGGCCGGACCTCGGCGCGACGATTCTGCCGCGCTCTGCCCCGGCCCTACTCGCTGCCGCGGCCGTCGGCATGCTGGCCGGCGATCTCTTCGGCATTGCCGCCGGCGTGCTGACGGCGAGCTTGCTGACCGCCTATGCGCTGGTCGGGCTCGCGGTGCTGCACGCGACGACGCGAGGCATCAACGGGCGCGGCTTCGTCCTTGCCGGCATCTACGCGGCCGTTGCCGTGTTCGGATGGCCGGCGTTGCTGCTCTCCCTGCTGGGCCTCGCCGATCTTGTGCTCGACTTTCGCCGTCTCGCGGCGAAGCGGCGCGGGCTGCCCGAGACGAGGCCATGATTGGTTTCATCCCCGTCGAAACAATGGAGAACGCCCGATGGAAGTGATTCTGCTCGAACGCGTCGCCAAGCTCGGCCAGATCGGCGACGTGGTGCGCGTCAAGGACGGCTATGCCCGCAACTTCCTGCTGCCCAAGGGCAAGGCGCTGCGCGCGACGCAGGAAAACAAGACGCGGTTCGAATCCATGAAATCCCAGCTCGAGGCGCGCAATCTCGAGCTGCGAAGCGAGGCGGCAAAAGTTGCGCACAAGCTCGAGGGACGCAAGTTCGCGGCGCTGCGCCAAGCGGCGGAGTCCGGCCAACTCTATGGTTCGGTGTCGGCCCGCGACCTCGCCGTGCTGTTCGCCGACGGCGGGTTTACGGTCGATCGCGGTCAGATCGAGCTCAACGCCCCGATCAAGACGATCGGGCTGCACCGGGTGTCGATTTCGCTCCATCCCGAAGTCGGGGTGACGGTCACGGTCAACGTGGCGCGCAACGCCGACGAGGCCGAGCGTCAGGCTAGGGGCGAAACCGTCCTCGGGCCGGAGGCGCAAGAGGAAACCGAACCGCCGCCCGCGGTGGAAGCCGGAAGCTTCTTCGAAAAACCGAAGACGCTCGAAGGCGATCAGGGCGAGGGCGCCGAAAAGGCCGACTGATCGCCAGCGTCCTGCCGCGGGGTTGGCCTGGGAGCCTCGCCCGGCACATTGGGACGTACTGGGCCGGTCGCGGTCTCCTTGGCGCCTTCCGCGCGCGGTGCCGTTTCCGCGGGCTTGGGTTGCCCGGATTCTCCAGGTTGCCGAATTTCCGCCGGCTCGGAAGGTCGGGCCGCGACGGACGGGGACGGCTGGACCGGGACGGGTTCAGGTGGCCGGACCGGCTCGGCCTCGGGCCCGCGAGTCGCCGTAGCGGGTTGCCCCAGTTTCTTCGACCGGTTCGGCGGTGCAGGTTCGGCCGGGCGATCCGCCTGCTGCCGGCGCTTCGACGCGGGTCCCGGCCGGCCACGATCGGTCGCAGCGCCGCCCGGCTCGCCAATGGCCGTTTCATTGCCCTGGATTTCGGCGGGTGGGCGCTGTCCAGCGGCAGCATCCGTCGCGGGTTCCTCGCCGCGGGGGCGGCGCTTGCCGGCTTGCTCGCCCGCGGGACCCGCCGCCGTGGACTGCGGCTCGGTCGAGGGCTTTTCCTTGGGGCGGCGGCCGTTGCCGACCACCGACAGAAGATAATTGGCGACCTGGTTCGCGGGGTCGGGACCGGTCGTATAGTGCTGGCGCAGAAGATTCATCAGGTCCGTGCGACTCATCCCGTAGGCAAGGCCCTGGGCGCCGCGGTGGCAGGCCGCACAATCGGCCGCAAAGATCGCCGGACCGGATTTGCCTCGCTCCAGATCCTCGGCTTGCGACGGGCCGGCTCCCCAGGCCAAAAGTCCGAGAACAACCAGCAAACAGCGGCCAACTGCTGACAAGGCATGCCTCCTCGCGGATCGCGGCGCATTGCGGGACAGGCGCCGCAATTCGGCGGCCGCGCCCCGGGGGGATTACGACCTTTAGCGCATAATGGGGCGAATGTGAGCCGGTTTCCGCTCCGTGCAGGCGGTATCGGATTGCCGGGCGGGGAGAACTTTGTTGTAATCGATCGGCGCTCCGAGCAACCCGCACCGCAACCCGGCTTGCGCAAGCGAGTTGATCCGGGTGGGAACCGCAGCGCTTGGACGGTTCGCGGGCGCGGGTGGTGAATCGGCAATGGAGGCGGCGGATGGACCGCTTGCTCCCATTCATTTTTGACAGATTTGTTGAGAGCGGGACGCTTCGGCTCACTGCGGCAAGCGGCAGGACGTTCACCCTGGGGGGCGGGACCGGACCGCCCATCGCGGTGCGTTTCACCTCGAAGGGGGCGCAATGGGCGGTGCTGCTCGACCCCGAGCTTCGACTCGGTGAAGCGTATATGAACGGCACGTTCGTGATCGAGCAAGGCTCCATCGCCGACCTGCTGGCGCTGGTGATGGCTTCGGAGGCTTGGAACACGCCTTCGTCCTGGCTGCGACCGCACTGGCTGATCCGCTACATTTGGCGCCGGTTGCAGAGTTTCAACCCGCCCAGGCGCGCGCGAAGAAACGTCGCGCATCATTATGATCTCGACTCGAGCCTCTATTCGCTGTTCCTCGACGCCGACCGGCAATACAGCTGCGCCTATTTCGAGAGCTCCGACCAATCGCTCGACGACGCGCAACTGGCAAAAAAGCGCCATCTCGCCGCCAAGCTGCTCGTTCGGCCGCAGCAAAGGGTGCTCGACATCGGCTCCGGCTGGGGCGGCTTGGCGCTGTATCTTGCCGAGACATGCGGTGCGCGGGTGACCGGCATCACGCTCTCGGCCGAGCAGCTGGCGCTCTCTCGCGCCCGCGCCGAGGAGCGACGGCTGAGCCGCGCCGTCGAGTTCCGGCTCGAGGATTACCGGGACGTCGGCGGAACCTTCGACCGCATCGTTTCGGTCGGGATGTTCGAGCATGTCGGAATCGGATTCTACGACGCCTATTTCCGCAGATGCGCCGAGCTGCTCGCTCCGGACGGCGTCATGCTGCTGCATTCGATCGCGCGGTCGGACGGTCCGGCCGCCAGCAATCCCTTCATCGCCAAATACATCTTTCCGGGCGGCTACATCCCCGCCCTTTCCGAAGTGCTGCCGGCGATCGAGCGCTCCGGACTGTTGGTGACGGACATCGAGATCCTGCGTCTGCATTATGCCGAGACGCTGAAAGCCTGGCGCGAGCGCTTCCTCGCCCATCGCGAGGACGTCGAGCGCATCTACGATCCCCGGTTCTGCCGGATGTGGGAATTCTATCTGGCGGGAGCGGAAATGACGTTTCGCCAGCAGGCCATGATAGTGCTGCAGATCCAGCTGACCAAGCGTCAGGGCATCGTGCCCATGACGCGCGACTATGTCGCCGGCGAGGAGGCGAGGCTGCGCGGGCTCGAAGGCGGGCAGCGTCCGCCGCTGCGGCTCGCCGGCGAATGAGTCATTCTGCCGCAGTCCGACCCTTCCGCCATCTTGGACAACGTTGGACGCGAATCAAAGTGAATTGCTAAAAACTAATTCGGCGCTGTGGATTGCTTTGATAACGCCAAGAATTCGGCCCAACGCTCACCTGCTCCCGAGTTGTCCACCGGGAGCCGTGCTACGGACGCCGTCAGCGAGGAAACCGAATGGCTCCCCAAGACGCGACGGCACGCACCCTGGCTTCCCCGGCGACGCCGCTGTACCGCACCGCACCGCACAATATCGAAGCGGAGCAGGCGCTGCTGGGTGCGATTCTCATCAACAACGACGCGTTCTACCGGGTCTCGGACTTCCTGAAGCCTGCGCATTTCTTCGAGACGGTGCATCAGAAGATCTTCGACATCGCCGCCAACCTCATCCGGGTGGGAAAGACCGCGACTCCGATCACGCTGAAGACCTTTCTGCCTCCGGATCTGGATATCGCCGGTTTGAGCGTCAGCCAGTACCTCGCACGGCTCGCCGCGGAGGCCACGACCGTCATCAATGCCGAGGATTATGGCCGCACGATCTACGATCTGGCGATCCGGCGGGACTTGATCCGCATCGGCGACGATATGGTCAACGTCGCCTATGAGGCACCCGTCGAGTTTTCTCCGCAAAATCAGATCGAGGACGCCGAGCGCAGATTATACGAATTGGCGGAGCTCGGACAGTACGGCAGCGGCTTCCTGCGCTTCATCGACGCGATGACCACGGCCGTCGACATGGCCGCCAATGCCTACCGCAGGGAGGGCGGACTCTCCGGGATCGCGACCGGATTGAAGGATGTCGACCAATACATGG
The DNA here is from genome assembly GCA_005884745.1 of Alphaproteobacteria bacterium. GTDB lineage: Bacteria > Pseudomonadota > Alphaproteobacteria > Rhizobiales > Xanthobacteraceae > AP-16. The sequence goes on along the minus strand of VAZU01000017.1, from coordinate 2,443 downwards.
GCGGGCTGCAGAAATCGGATCTGATCATCGTCGCCGGCCGCCCGGGCATGGGCAAGACGTCGCTCGCCACCAACATCGCCTACAACGTCGCTCGCGCGTTCGAACCGCGCACGCTGTCGGACGGCACGATCGAGGCCGCGAACGGCGGCAGAGTGGGATTTTTCTCGCTCGAAATGTCCGCCGAGCAGCTCGCGACCCGAATCATTTCCGAGCAGACGGACATCCCCTCTTCTACTATTCGGCGCGGTCAGATCACGGAGAACGATTTCGACAGGATCGTCGCCTTCACACGGACCATGCAGCAATTGCCGCTGTATATCGATGAAACCGGCGGCCTCTCGATCGCGCAATTGGCGGCACGCGCCCGCCGCCTCAAACGCCAGCGCGGCCTGGATTTTCTCGTGATCGATTATCTGCAGCTGTTGCAGGGCTCGACCCGGCGTGCCACCGAGGGCCGGGTGCAGGAGGTGACCGAGATCACCACCGGGCTCAAGGCGCTGGCCAAGGAGCTCGAGCTGCCGATCCTCGCGCTGTCCCAGCTCTCCCGCCAGGTCGAGAACCGGGACGACAAGCACCCGCAGCTATCGGACCTGCGAGAGTCCGGCTCGATCGAGCAGGACGCCGACGTCGTGCTGTTCCTGTTCCGCGAGGAATATTATCTGAAGAACAAGGAGCCGCGTGCCGGCACCGAAGAACATTTCAAGTGGCAGGCGGAAATGGACGCGGTCCACGGCAAGGCCGAAGTCATCATCGGCAAGCAGCGTCACGGACCCACCGGAACGATCCAGCTGCAGTTCAAGGCCGACGTGACCCGCTTCTCCAATCTTGCGCAGGAGGAACGGCTGCCCAGCCATTTCTGATTTGGTAAATTCCTTCCACGAAGGAATCGCTTGAGCCTGGGCGCAGGCGCAAGCCAATTCTACGGCGATGTCCGATTGAGCCCTGCGACGTTTTCCTGTCTCATCGCCGGCGGACCGATGGGGTCTCGCCATGGGCGAGGGATGGGAATGACCGAGCGGCACAGCGGCCGGGCAATCGAGACGAGCGGCCCTCCCGAGAGCGAGGCGGGAGGCATGGTCTCGATCGACCTTTCCGCCCTCGTCGCAAACTGGCGCGAACTCGGCTCGCGTGCAGCACCCGCCGAATGCGCCGCCGTCGTCAAGGCCGACGGCTACGGCTGCGGGATCGCACCGGTCTCGGCCGCGCTCGCCACAGCCGGCTGCAAGACCTTTTTCGTGGCCGACCTTGCCGAAGCGCGCAGCGTGCGCCGCGTCGTCCCCGCCGCAGCCGTCTATGTGCTCAACGGGCTTGCGCCCGGTACGGCCGCGGCCCTTGCCGAGGCGGACCTGCGGCCCGTGCTCGGCAGCCTGTCCGAGCTTGCCGAATGGGAGGAATTTCGCGCCGGCACCGGCTGGCGCGGCGGAGCCGCGCTGCACGTCGATACCGGGATGAACCGGCTGGGGCTCGCTCCCGAACAGGCCGCGGAAGTCGCCGGACGCAATGCGCCCAAAGCCGACATCGTGCTCCTGATGAGCCATTTCGCTTGCGCGGAGGAACCCAGTCACCCGCTCAATGCCCGGCAAATGGCGGAATTCCGCGAAGTGCGAGCGCTGTTCCCGGGAGTCCCCGGCTCACTCGCCAATTCCTCGGGGATTTTTCTCGGGCCCGATGCCCATCATGATCTGGTGCGGCCGGGAGTCGGTCTCTACGGCGCCAATCCCACGCCGGGACACCTCAATCTCATGCGCGCCGTGGTGCGGCTCGAAGCCCGGGTGGTGCAGGTGCGCGAGGTCCCGGCCGGGGAGACGGTCGGATATGGCGCGAGCTGGACTGCGCAACGGGCAACCCGGCTCGCCATCCTCGCAGTCGGCTATGCCGACGGCCTGCCGCGCGCCGCAAGCGCGTCCGATACCAAGCCGGGCGCCGAGGCGATCATCGCGGGCCGGCGCTGTCCACTCGCAGGCGGCATCTCCATGGACTTGCTGGCCGTCGATGTCACCGACCTGCCCGAGGATATTCCGCGCCGGGGCGATTTCGCGGCGCTGCTCGACGAGGAAATCGGGGTCGACGAGCTTGCCTCGCACGCCGGAACGATTGCGTACGAGATCCTGACCCGTCTCGGCCGGCGCTATCGGCGCGTGTACGTCGGATAACTCGCCTTGCCGCTTGAAAGCACCGTGCGTCGCTAGTTTAGTGGGCTTTCGCGAAAGGGCGCAATTTGGCAGGCTTCAAGCGGGGAGGTGATCTGGACGGCCGCACGCCACGGACTACCTTATAAACGAAAGCGTCCTCCACCGGCACATCATCAAAAATCGAGTTGCTTACGCTCGCCGCTGAACCTGTGTCCCGAAACTTGCGTGCCACCGAATTTATGAAATGATTCGTTGTATTTGCGGCAACCACGTTGTCCAGCACCAAGTTGGATGTTGCCTTGCGAATTATC